>JAHEIK010000435.1 GCA_024639415.1 Planctomycetota bacterium | reverse complement strand
CGCCACGTCGAGCAGGCCGATCCGGCGGATCTCCACACCACCTGCGGCAGACGCGAGCAGCGTTGCCCGGCGAAACACGGGCGGGCTCTTCACCACGCCATCGGCAAGGAGCAACCCCACGGGATCGTGGCGGCGACTCGGCAGTTCGATGTCGTTCTCGGAATAGAGGAAGAACCCGCCCGACACCGCGGCACGTGCATGGGGACCGACGGCATCGGCGAAGGTCTGCCCACCACGCGTGATGCCCGTCAGGTCCCGAACCTGGACCGCCACCCGCACAGGATCGACGCGGAGCACGTTGACATGCACGGGCATGCCGCACGCGAGGCCGTCGACGACCGCATGCTGCAAGCCGGAGGCGATGTCGCGGTAGCGGACGTCCGCGACCAACTCGCGAAAGCGATGCGGCTCCGCTGTCCACTGGGGATGCAGCAGGCGCGCCGCGTAGCTGTAGTAGAAGTCTGCCAGCGCGCGGACCCGCTTGAGCCGCGGCGGCGCCGCCTCTCGGATGCCCTCGAGTCGGATCCGCAGCCCCACGCGCAGGATGCGAGCCGCGGGCGTACCCAGCCCCTGGAGGATGCGCTCCGTCGCGGCGGTCCTGCGCGCGAAGGTCGAGGGTTGGCCACCTTCGGCCTCCGGGGCGAGCAGGCGCGTCAGCCGCTCGATGTCCACCGGCTCACCCCACGCCCGCTCCAGTGCCTCGAAGTCCTCCTGCCAGGCCACGTCCGGGGGAATCGGCGGCCCCCCGCGCGGATGCGGAGATGCGAAGGCGGACAGCGCCTGCAGGACGCCGTCCCCCACGCCCCTGCTCGTGGCAAAGTCTCGGCAGGCGTCGATCCAAGTGCGGGCGGGGACCGTGGGGATGTTCATCGGGGCGGGCAGCGTACCCCAAGAGCGGCCGCACTCGCCCGGCTGCTGACTAGCGGCGGACCGGAACCTGGAACTCCCAGAACTGCTTGTCAGCCGGCACCATCGGGCTGTTGTACCCAAGTGCGCGGAAGTCACCGTCGCGCTGCCAGCCTTCTGCCTGCATGTGCGCCTCCAGGAGACTCTTGGCCAGCTCCATGTCGGCGCTGCTGCGGCGTCCACGCATGCCGATGCTCAGCACGGTCAGCGGCTTGAGATCGAGCACGTCGACCCGGCCCTGCTTGCCTGCAGCGCCCTGGTCCGGCCGCTCGTAGAGGAACGCCATGTCACGCGGGCGCATGCGCTGGTCCATCGTCATCTCGACGGGCGCGGTCATCTCGACCTTGTTCTTCTTGATGTGGCTGAAGAGGGTCCAGAAGGCCATGTTGCCCCCGGAGGCGCGGGCGGCACGGTAGACGGGGTAGCGCTTCTCGACGATGCGACCCACCGGCCCCGGCTTGGGGAAGCCCTTGGGCAGGGAGGCTTCCATGCGCGGCTCGAACGACATGTTGGCCAGGATCGCATCGAAGGCGTGGCGGAGGTTCCAGGCCTGCTCGCTCGCATCCTTGTGCGGCTTGCGCAGCGCCATGCCTAGCTGCATGCGATCCCAGGCGCCGAGGGCGCGATCGTCGCGCAGGAGCTTCGCTGCAGTGTCGTGATAGACCTGCGCACACTTCTCGATGTGGCCGTCGTTGAAGAGCGGCGCACCGCGATCGATTGCGGCGTGGATCGCCTTCACAGGGTCCATGCGCGTGGCCATCGGCTGGGCAGTCTTCAGCGGCTGCTCCTTCGTCTTCGTCGCAGCCGTGTCCAGCGTCGCGATGAGGACGCGATCGATGACATGGATCACGCCGTTCGAGCAGACGACGTCAGCCTGCGTCACGTTGGCCTTGCCGACGCGCAGCCCCAGGGGCAGGCGCGTGCCGCCGAGCGTCGTGGCGGATCCGACAGGCAGCAGGTCCCTGGCAAGGACACGACCCGCGGCGACGTGGTTCAGCAACACCCGCCGCAAGGCGTCCTTGTCCTCGAGCAGGCCGCTGAGGGCACCGGCCGGCAGTGCGGCGAAGGCGGCATCGGTCGGAGCGAACACCGTGAACGGACCGGCCCCCCGGAGGTCGTCGACCAGGTCCGCGGCGCTGAGGGCCCGGGCCAGGGTGGTGAAGCGCCCGTCGGCGACGGCCGTGGCTACGAGGTCTCCCTTCTCCGCTGCGGCGGCGGGAGCCAGGAGGAGGAGCAGGGCGGCAAGAGCGAGCGTCGTGGTCTTCATGGCCACAGGGTGCCAGCCATCTCATCTTTGTCCAGCTATTTTTCTACACAATATGCGATCTAGCTGAGGCGGAAGTGAGGAGAGGGGAGAGCTAGGGAACTCCCCCCACTCCTCGAGATTCCACAACTCCCCCCGGATCCAGCGGTGGTCCGAGGATCGCCGCCGTGCCCAGGGAGACGGCCGTCGCCTGCCCCCGAAGGCGCAGAGGAGCGGACGCCCTTCACGCAAAGGGCGGGAGGTGCGCCGCGGTGTTTCTCGCCGTAGGCTTCCGGCCGGGGAGGCCGATGCCGATTCGCACCGTGATCCTGGACTTCGACGGCACGTGTACCGACGTCGAGCGCGAAGCCGAGGGCTTCCTCACCGGCTACAAGGCCGATCTGGCCCGCGTCCTGGGCTGGGCCGACGTCGAAGAAGCGTGGGCGGACGCGGAGCGGAAAGTGCTGGCCGACCCCAGTAGCTACGGGATGGTCATCGGCGGCCGCATGGTCGCCCCCCCCGTGGACCTCTATCTCCTGGCGACGGCGATCTCGACCGTGATCGAGCCGCAACTTGGCGACCCTGAGACGGAGCGGCTCTTCAAGGAGAACTACCGCTTCACGACCACGGCGTTCAAGCCGGAAGCGAAGGAGGCGCTCGAGCACCTGCTGCAAGCGAACGCGCAGCTGTACGTCGTGACCAACTCGGAAGCGACGAAGGTTGCGTCCAAGCTCGATGCGCTCGCTCCGGTCGGGCGCGAGCAGATTCGGCTGCATGGCAACGCCCGCAAGTTCCTCGTGGCCTTGCCTGAGCTGCACACGGAAAATGAACGATTCGCGACCGTGCCGGAGACCCATCACGTTCCGGGTTGGGACCGCCCCATCTACGCACGACGCGGACACTACTTCGACGCGCTGCAGTCGATCTGGCGTGCGACGGAGACGACGCCCGACGAGACCCTGGTGGTCGGAGACGTGTTCGAGCTCGACCTCGTGCTACCCGGCACCCTGGGCTGCCACGTGCACCTCGTTCCGAGTTCGCGCACGCTGGACTACGAGCGCCGCGGCGTCGAGGCGTTCGGCGGCACGCACGCCGCAGACCTGCGTGCCGTGTGCGCGTTGCTGGCCGACTGAGGAGAGGCGCTCGATGAACCAGGACGCCGCGACCCTCTCCCTCCTCAGTGCTCCGGCCCTGGGTGACGGCTTGCTGACGCTGGTGCTGGCGCACAACCTGCACCTGCAAGGCCGGTCGAGCGTTCTCTACCACACGCAGCTCGTCGAGCTGCGGACGTGGTTCCCCTGGGCGCGCATCGAGCCCCTCCCCGAGGATGCCGCGCTGAAGGACCTCGCTGCCGGTGATGCGCCGCTCTTCATCGCGAGCACGGCGCTCGTTTCCGGCGGCGTGACGGCTGGGCCCGGCCGACTCGTCTTCACCAAGGCGTGCTGGGATCGGGAGCACGGCTATCTCGCCAGCTTGAGGACGCATGCCGAGCGCGCCTTCGACCTGGCCTGGACCACGGATGCGTGCGGCCTCGTGCAGCCGGAGGACGCGCCCGAGGCGACACACCCCCGCCGGGTGGTCTTGCATCCCTTCAGCGCGCGGCCGAACAAGGACTGGTCGATCCT
>JAHEIK010000434.1 GCA_024639415.1 Planctomycetota bacterium | reverse complement strand
GGAACGTGCGCAAGAAGGACCCCACGTCGCGTGCGGGGCCGAACGTCTCGATCGGCCGCGACGTGGCCGAGGGCGTGGTGGGGTTCCTGAAGCCGTTTCCGGCACGATCGAGGTGATGCTCGGGCTGGGCGGGTATGGAACCCGCCCCTACACGCGCGAACCTTGTAGGGGCGCCATACATTGCCGCCCGCGCCCACCCACGAGATGCCTGTAGGGGCGGCATACATTGCCGCCCACGCGCGGTTTGGGCCGGGCGGGTATGGAACCCGCCCCTACACGCGCGAACCTTGTAGGGGCGGCATACATTGCCGCCCACGCGCGGTTTGGGCCGGGCGGATATGGAACCCGCCCCTACACGCGCGAACCTCGTAGGGGCGGCATACATTGCCGCCCACGCGCGGTCTGGGCTGGGCGGGTATGGAACCCGCCCCTACACGCGCGAACCTTGTGGGGGCGGCATACATTGCCGCCCGCGCGCGGTTTGGGCCGGGCGGGTATGGAACCCGCCCCTACACGCGCGAACCTCGTAGGGGCGGCATACATTGCCGCCCACGCGCGGTTTGGGATGGGCGGGTATGGAACCCGCCCCTACATGTCCCAGGGGGAGGTGGGATGGGTGTCGACCGAGGACGGGTTGTCGGGATCGGACATCCAGCGACGAGGATTCCGCAGGATGTACCCGCGTGCGTGGACCAGATCGTCCTCACTCCGAATCACGTGCTCGTAGTACCCGCGCTGCCAGAGTCTCTGCTCGAAACGGGGCCACCCCATCTCGTGGACGCCGTGGATGTACGCCCGTGTCGATTGGGCCTTGAACCAGCGTACGATCTCACTCAGAGGGTCTCCCAGGCGGGTCGCGCCGTTCTCAACGACAGGCCGCAGGCGCAGGATTCCGTGCAGGTGGTTCGGCATGATCACGTAGGCATCCAGCCCCACGTGTCGATGGCGGCGCGGTAGATCGAGCCAGACGGAATCCACTGCCCGCCCCGCCGCCGACAGCGTGACATGGCCATCGCGCCCCGTGCCCAGAAGGCACCGCCGGCCGTGGACGCAGATCGTCACGTAGTAGGAACCGGGCGTTGCGTAGTCTCGCCCCTTGAGCCGTACCGACCGCCGTCCTCGTGTTCGCATGCCCCTGCATCGCGCGAGGGGCGTGGCTGGTCACGCCCCCGCAGACGGACAATCGTTGGCCACCGGGCACTCGCCGCAGCGCGGGCGGCGGGCGATGCACACCTGGCGGCCGTGGTGGATCAACATGTGGCTGAGGTCGATCCACACCTCCTGCGGATGCAGCGCGATCAGGTCGCGCTCGATCTGCTCAGGCGCCGTCCGCCGTGTCCAGCCCAGGAGTCCGCTGATGCGCTTCACGTGCGTGTCCACAACCACGCCCTCGGCCAGCCCCCAGATCACCCCGCGCACCACGTTCGCCGTCTTGCGCGCGACACCCGGCAGCGTGAGCAGGTCGTCCATCGCCTGCGGGATCTCGCCGCCGTACACCTCGCTCACACGCTCCGCCATGCCGACGAGACTCTTCGCCTTGTTGCGGAAGAACCCCGTGCTGCGCACGACATCTTCCACGTCCGCCAACTCCGCACGCGCCAGCGCCGCGGGCGTCGGCCAACGCAGGAAGAGCTCCGGCGTCACCATGTTCACGCGCTCGTCCGTGCACTGGGCGCTCAGGATCGTCGCGGCCGTCAGCTCGAAGGCGTCGCGGTGCGTCAGGGCGCACTCGACGTCGGGATAGGTCGCATAGAGACGCGCCACCACGCGCGCTGCGCGCATGCGCTCTTCGCGCGAGTAACGCCGGGCCCGGTAGCCGCGCGTCTTCGCCTTCTTGCGCGCACGCTTCTTCTTCGCAGCCTTCTTGCGCTTCGCAGCCATCAGCCGAGCACCTCGTCCACTTCGAGCGCTGACAGTACCTCGCCCTTCCGCCAGCGTGCGCGCCGGAGCGCGCCCACCGCGCAGATCGCGTCGTCGATTCCCACGAGATCCCGAGCGCCGGCCGAGACGAGGGCTCGTAGGCCCTGCTCCCGCGCTTCCTCGTGGGCAGCGGCAGGCAGCGGCTCCGCGTTCGCGCCGCCGCACACCTCCAGCACGTCCTCCGGCACGTCGCGAGCCGTCAGGATCCGCAGCGGCGTTTGATCCTCGCTCGCAAGCCGCTCGATGGCCTGCACCTGCGCCGTGTCGACCGACTCGTCCGCGACCACCATCCAGCCGTAGCCCTCCCGCTGCGCTCGCTCCGCCATCTGCGCCAAGGTGTGGCGGCCCGCGCCCGCGTCCGTGTGGATGCCCGCGACACCGCGGATGTCGGCCATCTCCACGAGATCTGTGGGCGGCGGCTGCAGGTCGCTGCCCTCGCGCAACTCCGCCGGGAAGTACGGCAGATCGAGCGTCTCGTAGAGCGCGACCTCGGTCGTCAGGGGCAGCCGCTCGTCGCCGCGCCAGAGGCCGTTCGGATCGAGCAGGAGACCGCGGGCGTCCGCCGCTCGCACGAGGGCGGCGAAGTGGTCCTGGCGCGCCGTCATCCACAGCTGCTGGGCGGCGAAGGCCGCCTCGTCCTCCGGCAGGACGCGCAGCACGACCGGCACGTCCTCGACGCGCCCCATGCCGAGTTCCAGGTCCGGATGGCGCGCCCCGGTGATCCACGGGGGCGTGAAGAACGCCTCGAGCAGCGCCTCCGGCTCGTGGGCCGTCGCCAGCAACACGACGCCCTCGACCCTCGGGGCCATGCGCCGGAGATCGCCGGCCGTGGCCAGGCGCAGCGCGGCAGCGTCCCGGGCCAGGAGGCCCAGGACCCGACCGGCGACAACCCGGGCCCGGGCGAGCGGGATCTGCGGAGCGCGCGGAGTGGAGGGGGGCTGGGGCAAGCGCGAAGGGTACCCTGTGACGATGCAGCGCTGGAAAGAGGGCCTGATTGCGACCGCCGTGGTGGGGCTGTGCGTCTACGGCGTCGTCGCCCAGTTCAGCGGGGCGGCCGCGCCCGAGGCGCCCCAGCGGCTGATCCGTCCGATCGAGATGGGGGCCCTACTCGAGGCCGACGTCACCTTGCGGGACGTGGGGGACCCGCCCAAGCCGCGCAACGTGATGGGCTCCTACGGTCGCACCGCGACCGTCCTCTACACGTGGAGCGAGGCCTGCCCCTGCATCCTCGACCTCGAGCCGCGGCTGCGCCGCCTCGCTGAGCGCTTCGGCCCGGAGCAGGGCGTCGCCTGGCTCGCCCTGGCCGGTGAGCCCGGCGAATCGCTGGAGGAGCTACGCGCGAAGCGGGACGCCATGCAGACCTTCTATCCCGTGCTGCGCGACCCCGAGCAGCTGGTCTGCCGCCGCCTGGGGCTCGTGCATGCCGGTCAGGTTGCCGTCCTCGACGGCGCGGGCCGACTCGTCTACCGGGGGGCCGTGGACGCCCACTGGCGCGAGGGGAAGGCCGAGTTCCTCGAGAGCGCCCTCGCGGCGACCGTCCGTGGGGAGCAGCCCACCACGTCGGAGGAGCCGCGGCGCTACGGCTGTGAGTACTCCGTGCCCGCCTCGTGCCTGTCGGACGAATCCACCGAAACCGAGTGAAGTCCCGCTGTTACGCGCGTTGCCCGCGTCGGAAGGCGCTGCTACCTTCCATTTTCACTCCCTCTTGGAGCGGTAGGCGTCGTGAAGATCCCCGTTGGCATTCCCGTATTCGTCGCTGCGGCAGGCACGGATCCGAAGTTCGCCAAGATGGTGAGCCGCTGGCTCCTGAGCGCCGGCGTGTGGCTTCTCGTCGCCAGCGCCGTGGGCGTCCTGGAGGCGTTCCGGCTCATCGACCCC
>JAHEIK010000433.1:931-3802 GCA_024639415.1 Planctomycetota bacterium | reverse complement strand
AGGCCATTGCCCACGGTGACGCCGTAGCCACGCTCGAAGGGCTCGGCCGTGAACTTGGCGTAACTGTCGGTGCGCGTCGCCGAGTCGGCAACGACCTTCGTCGGGAGTTCAAGGTCCCGCCAGCGGATCCTCATGCGGTTCTCCGTCCTATCTTGGTTTCCGGCGCCGCAGGCCCTGCTCCTGCCAAGCGACGCGGGAAGTATTCGTTCATCGATCGATCAGGTCGCGCGCAATGTCGGAACAGTGTGCGGACCACGTGGGTTCCGGTCGCCCGGGAAGTACTAGACGCGGCGGCGCTTGCGCGGGCGGCAGCCGTTGTGCGGCAGCGGCGTGACGTCTTCGACGGCACGGATCTTCAGGCCGCGCGCCTGGAGGCTACGGACGGCCGACTCACGACCGGCTCCCGGGCCCTTGATCCGGACCTCGACCTCGCGCACGCCCATCTTCACGGCCTTCTCTGCGGCGCGCTCGGAGGCCTTCTGTGCGGCGAAGGGCGTCGACTTGCGCGACCCCTTGAAGCCGATCGTCCCTGCTGACTCCCAGCAGAGCGTCTCGCCGTTTGGGGCGGCGAACGTCACGATCGTGTTGTTGAAGGAGGCGTGCACGTGCACCACGGCCTTGGGCACGTTCCTCCTGATCTTCTTTTTCCCCGCCATGGATCCTCCGGCAGAAGGCTTTACGCCTATTCGGTGCGAGAACTGGCGAGGTTACCCCGCCCGGCATCCCCTGCAACTTTCTGGCCGACCGCACCCCTGAAGGGGTCGAATCGGCATAGCTGCTTGTGGGACAGGTAGTTGGAGTCGGGACTAGCGGAGCGCCTTGACGCTCTTCTTGCCCGCGACGGTCTTCTTGGGGCCCTTGCGCGTCCGCGAGTTGGTGCGGGTGCGCTGCCCACGAACCGGCAGGCCGCGGCGGTGCCGCATGCCCCGGTAGCAGGCGATCTCCTTCAGACGGGAGATGTTCTGCTGGGTCTGGCGGCGCAGGTTGCCCTCCACCACCACCTCGTTCTCGATGAGGTTCGCGATGCGTGCAAGCTCCTCGTCCGTCAGATCACGGGAGCGGCGCATGGGGTCCAGCTCCAGCGACTCACAGATCTTGAGGGAGGTGTGCTTGCCCACACCGTGGATGTACTGCAAGGCGATGTACGTCACCTTGTTATCCGGGATGTCGACACCAACGATACGCGGCATGGTTCCGGCTCTCCTACCCCTGCACCTGCTTGTGGCGCGGGTTCTTGCAGATTACGCGTACCTTGCCGTGTCGCCGGATGATCCGACAACCCTCGCAGATGCGCTTCACACTTGCCCTGACCTTCATGTCGCTACTCCCAGGCTAATCGCGGTAGACGATTCGCCCCTTCGTCAGGTCGTAGGGGCTCATCTCGACCGTGACCCTGTCGCCCGGCAGGATGCGAATCCAGTGCATGCGCATCTTGCCGGAGATGTGCGCCAGGATGCGATGGCCGTTCTCGAGCTCCACGACGAACATGGCGTTCGGACGAGCCTCGACGACCTTGGCTTCCAGACGGAGATTGTCTTCACGTGCCATCAGGCGTTCGCCCCGGACACGCTGTCCTCCGCACCCTCACCGGCCCGACTCTCCACTACGGAAAGGGCCCCTTGGATGCGCTCGAATACCTCGTCCACCGTGCCGAGCGCGTCGATGCTGCGCAGCAGCTTCTTGCCCTCGTAGTACGCGATGAGCGGGGCGGTTTCGTCTCGATACACCTCGAGTCGATTGCGGATGACGGACTCCTGGTCGTCCTTCCGGCCGCGGGCCAGAAGACGACGCATGATCTCCTCGTCATCCAAGAGCATCGAGACGCAGCGCTCGACACCCTTCTCTCCGAGGTCAGCGTCCAACGCCTCGGCCTGTGCCGTGTTGCGCGGGAAGCCGTCCAGCAGGAAGCCGGCGGCAGCGTCGGGCTGCTCCAGGCGCTCACGCACGAGGGCCAGCACGATCTCGTCGGAGACGAGGTCTCCGGCGTCCATCGCTTGCTTGGCCCGCAGGCCGAGCTCCGTCTGCGCCGCAACCGCCGCACGCAGCAGGTCACCGGTCGACAGGTGCACGAGACCGTGCGCAGCGCAGATGCGCTCCGCCTGGGTTCCCTTGCCTGCCCCGGGAGGGCCGAGGAGTACGAGTCTCATCGTCCTACCTGCCCTTCCTACGCTTGCCGGCAGCGGCAGCACCGCCGCTCATGAAGCCGCCCTGGTTGCGCATGAGCAGCGCACTGTTGAGCTTGTCCACGAGGTCGAGCGCCACGCTCACGACGATCAGGATCGACGTGCCGCCGAGGAAGTAGGCGACCTCGACGGGAACGCTCGCCGAGATCCACATCGCCATCTGCGACGGGATGATGGCGATGAGCGCGAGGAACGTCGCGCCGGCGAGCGTGATGCGCGTCATCACGCGCTCCAGGAACTCTGCCGTCCGCTTCCCCGGCCGGATGCCGGGAATGAAGGATCCGGACTCCTTCATGTTCTTCGACATCTCGACAGGATTGAACATCATCGAGTTCCAGAAGAACGAGAAGAAGTAGATCATCACGACCGTCAGCGTCGTGTACCACCACGCGCCAACGCGGAAGGCGTTCTCGAGCCACGTCCAGCCGACCGCGCTGCCCATGAGCTGCGGGAACGACAGGAGCGCCGACGCGAAGATCACGGGCATGACGCCGGCCTGGTTGACCTTCAGCGGCAGGAAGTGCCGCTGACCGCCATAGACCTTGCGCCCACGCGTGAGCTTGGCGTACTGGACTGGAATCTTTCTAGTGCCCTTGGTGATGAACACCACGACCACGACGATCACCAGGAACAGCACGAGGAGCGTGAACGGGAGGAACCCTCCCTGCTCCTTCTCAACCAGCTGCAT
>JAHEIK010000433.1:0-921 GCA_024639415.1 Planctomycetota bacterium | reverse complement strand
GACGACGCACACGACGATCACGAAGAAGAGCACGAGCAGCACGAACGGCAGGAACATCGTCTTGGTCTGGGCCATCAGGTCGACGACCGCGCTCGGAACGCGGGCGATGATGCCGGCCATGATGAGGATCGAGATGCCGTTGCCGACGCCGTACTCGGTGATCTGCTCGCCGACCCACATCAGCAGGACCGTGCCCGCCGTCAGGGTGAGCATGGCTCCGATGGTGATCAGGAAGCTATCGGGGATCAGGGCCGCGCCACTCGCGTCGATGGGCTGCCTGTAGATGTTGGCCACCAGGATGGTCGCCTGCAGCAGTGCGAGCGGCACCGTCGCCATGCGGGTCCACTGGTTGATCTTGCGCTGCCCGGCCGCACCTTCCTTGGAGATCGCCTCCAAGCTCGGCACCACCTTCGTGAGCAGGCTGAAGATGATGCTCGCGCTGATGTAGGGCATGATGCCCAGGCTGAAGAGCGCGCACGAGTAGAGCCCGCCGCCTGAGATCACGCTGAACAGCGCGGTGAAGGCGTTCCCCTCGTCGCCCGCGACCTTGCGGATGACGTCGAGGTTCACCCCCGGGATCGGGATGTTCCAGCCCACTCGGTAGAGCAGGAGGAACCCCAGCGTGATCCCCAGTCGCTTCCGGATCTCCGGAACGCGGAAGAGATTGGTGAAGTTGCCAATCACGACTAGGCCTCATCCCCGTTAGAAGGCGACTCGGTGGTGGCGTCCGCTTCCGGAGCCTTGCCCTCGGGAGCCTTCGCCGCCGGCGCCGACGCGCCGCCCTTGCGGACGCCCTTGGGGCGCATCTCCACGTGCGTGGGCAGCAGCTCGATGGAGCCGCTCGCGTCCTCGATCTTCTTCGTGGCACCCTTGCTTGCGCCATTGGCTACGATCGCCAGCGCCTTCGTCAGGTCCCCGAAG
>JAHEIK010000432.1 GCA_024639415.1 Planctomycetota bacterium | reverse complement strand
AGCCACCCGATCGGGCAGAGGCAGAGGCACGGGCAGAGGCAGAGGCAGAGACCCAACCCGCCGGAGCCGCCTGTACACTCTCCCGCCATGGCCGCAGCCGACACCCCCGCCCGCAACAGCCTCGACGAGGGGCGCGCCCTCGCCGGCGAGGTCTTCCGCACGGGCGAGGAACTCCGGGCCAAGACGGCCGAGCGCATCATCGGCCTCGACGACGTGATCGAGCAGGTCCTCATCACCATCCTCACCCGCAGCCACGCGCTGCTCGAGGGCGTGCCGGGACTTGCCAAGACGCTCCTGCTCTCGACCGTGGCCGAGGTGCTCGACCTCAAGTTCTCGCGCATCCAGTTCACGCCCGACCTCATGCCGTCGGACATCACGGGCAGCGAGTACCTCGTCCAGGATCAGGAAACCGGCGAGCGCGTGTTCAACTTCGCGCGTGGCCCCGTGTTCGCCAACCTCGTCCTCGCGGACGAGATCAACCGCGCCCCGCCCAAGACCCAGGCGGCGCTGATGGAAGCGATGGAAGAGCGCCAGGTCACCAGCCTCGGCGTGTGCCGCGAGCTCGAGGATCCGTTCATCGTGCTCGCGACCCAGAACCCCATCGAACAGGAGGGCACCTACGCCCTCCCGATGGCGCAGTTCGATCGCTTCATGTTCAAGATCCACCTCGACTACCCGTCCTGGGAGGACGAGGAGCGCATCGCGCGCCTCACCGCCCTCGGGCCGGAAGGTGCGCTGAAGCCCGTGGTGTCGCGCGAGGAGTTCGTGCACATCGCCAACTCCCTGCAGGCGGCGGAGGTCCCGGAGCGTCTCGTGCGCTACGCGGTCGAGCTCGTGCAGGCATCGCGCCCTGATGCGCCGAACGCCCCGAACAGTGTGCGTGAGTACGTCGAGTGGGGCGCCGGCCCGCGTGCGGCACAGGCCCTGATCAGCGGCGCGCGAGCGCGTGCGTTCCTGCGCGGTCGCAGCGTGCCGGACTACGAGGACGTGCGTGCCCTCGTGCCCAGCGTCCTGCGCCACCGCATGGTGCTGTCCTACGCGGCGGAGGCCGATGCGGTCAGCGCCGACCGCGTTGCGAGCGATCTCCTCGAGGGCGTGCCCTGCCCCGGGATCTCGGGCCGCCGCCGTCGTCGTGGCTGGCTGCGGCGCCTGTTCGATGCGGTCTGGGCCGCGCCGGACCAGCGGCGCTCGGCGTAGGACCGCTCCCGCGGCGCTGCCTGATAGCATTCGTGAGCACGGGCGTGCACGCGCCGTCGTCTCCGACGCCGGCTTGGGGCGCCCCTGCACGTCCCAGGAGATCCGAGATGCGTACCGTCGTCGCCGTGCTCGTCACAGCCGTCCTCGCGCTGCCCGCCGTCGCGAAGGAGAAGAAGGCCGAGAAGGTCCTCCCGCATGCCGACGATGTCGTGAAGACCGCGACGGAGCGCTTCGAGAAGGACTTCGCCGACAAGGACTCCGACAAGCGCCTGCGCATCCTGAAGTGGTACGGGATGCACATGCACAAGGACGTGCTCAAGCGCCTGTCCAAGATCTACCTCAAGGGCAAGGACCTGGAGCAGCAGGCACTCGCGGCGATGGGTCTTGGCAACCAACTCCACGATCCCAAGAAGGCCGTGAAGTACCTCATGCAGGGGATCGAGGCGTTCGACAAGTACGCCACGCGTGAGGACCCCGAGGGCGACGAGGAGACGAAGCAGGAACTCGAGGCGACCGTGCTGGCGAACACGCTCATCGCCCTGGCCAAGCTGAACGTCAAGCCCGACAAGAAGGGCTGGAAGGCGATCAAGAAGCTCATCGACCACAACCACGACGAGATCGCGATCGCCATGCTCGACTGGTGCGGCACCACGCAGGAGTGGCGCGCGCTCCCCGTGATCCTCGAGTGGTTCAACTTCTATCCGGACGGCTACAGCTGGTCCGGCGGCTCGGTCTCCGTAGATACCGGTGCGGCGGGCAACAAGGACGCCAAGGCGGCGAAGGCGAAGTTCCACGCCAAGTATGGCGGTCGGGCCCGCAAGGCGCGCCCGAAGGCGCATGCGGCGATGAAGAAGGCCTTGAAGGCCATCACCGGGCTCGAGTTCAAGAAGGCGGAAGAGCTCAAGGCGTGGATGAAGGAAAACAAGCAGCTGCTGAAGAAGAAGGGCGTGTAACGCCGTTCTTCTTCCCCGTGAACGTGAACGTTTGCGAGCCCGTCACCGGCGTACCCGTCGCCCGTCGTCCGTTCCCGGTCTCTGCCATTCCGGTTCTCCGCTGGGCGGCCACCCAGGCCAACGATTGACCCACGCAGGGCGGGACGGGCCGGGCGACCACCCAGGCCAACGATTGACCCACGTAGGCCGGAACGGGCCGGGCGACCACCCAGGCCAACGATTGACCCACGTAGGCCGGAACGGGCCGGGCGACCATTGCGCTTCGACACCCACAAGGGGTGTCTCGCTCAGGTCGCCCCTACAGGCCACCCCTACCGCGTCGTGAACTCCCAGCGGGCGAGGACTCGACCCGAGCGCGCCCTGAGCGACGCGCGGTACCAGGACTTGCGCTCCAGGGCGAGCGTGGGCTTGATCACAGCAACCGTCTGGCCCGCGTGGCGCTCGATCGTGAGCCGCGTGGGTAGGGCACGTCCGCCGCCGCCCTCCAGCGTTGCCGTTGCCCCGTCCAGGGACTGGTCTTCTGCGAAGAAATGCACGGTCAGTGGCGAGGGGCGCGGGTTCGTGTCGGAGTGCCAGGTCAGCACGCGCCGCACGTCCCGCCAGCCGTTGCCCGGCACGGTCAGCATCTCCGGCTTCTTCGCCAGCAGGTCCAGGTTGCGGCTCGCGCCGATCACCACGGCACCTGCGCCGACTTCACTCATCCAGGATCCGAAGGTGATCCCCTTCTCCGCGGGGTCCAGGAATCGAGAGCGGAGGTCCGGGCGGTCGAGTGCGTCCTCGATCGCGCGGGCGGCCGAGCCGAGGGCGACGTAGAGATCCGCGGGAGACTTCTGGCCCACGCCCTCGGCCGCCCAACTCCAGGCGATCTCGACGTTGTGTGCTGAACGTCTCGCGTCGTAACGCAACGGGCGCAACCCCAGAGCGCGGCGCCACGAGTTCACGACCCGGGTCACGCGGATCGCGTGTGGGAGATAGCGGACCAACTCGACGTCGATCCTGTCGAAGCGGCGGCCGCTGCGTCGCAGCGGTGCGAGCTGATCGCGCACCGGCTCCCAATCCTCAAGCGTCACAAAGGCCCACGGGGCGGCCTCCTGGGCGCCGCTGCGAAGCTCACGCCTCAGGGCGTCGAGCCAGGGATGGGGCACGCCGGCCACGTACGAGTAGGTCTCAGCAAGTGCCTGCGCGGCGGTGCGGTCCCCGCGCTTGCGAGCCTCGTCCGCCAGCTTCTCGAGTCGCACGCAGATCCTGGTGCGGGCCTCTCGCGCGGCCTTATGGGGATCGTCCTCTGCCGTGGCCATGGGCGTGACCAAGCCGAGCAGAAGGATGAGACACGCGATCCGTTTCACGCGGCAATCGTACGCCTGTTCCTCCTCTGCGTCCTTTGCGTCTCTGCGGTTCCTCTCCTTCGAAGGGCGGGCGTTCGGCGCCGCTGCGCGTCGCCTCCGGCCGCCTCTACGGCGCTCTGTGTTCTCTGTGGTTCGTCTTTTTCGAAGGGCGGGCGTTCGGCTTCGCTGCGCTCCGCCTCCGGCCGCCCCTACGGCGCTCTGTGTTCTCTGTGTCCTCTGTGGTTCGTCTTCTGCTCTTCCTCTGCGTCCTTTGCGCCTTTGCGGTTGGTCCTTCTCCGCTGGGCGGGCGTTCCACGGCACGCCGGGTGACGGGGACGGGGGACGGGTAC
>JAHEIK010000073.1 GCA_024639415.1 Planctomycetota bacterium | reverse complement strand
CCGATCGATCCCACGCTCGACCTCGAGGCCGAGATCGCGCGCCTCAAGAAGGAGCGCAACGCGATCATCCTGTCGCACTACTACCAGGACGGCGAGGTGCAGGACATCGCCGACTTCGTGGGCGACAGCCTGGGCCTCTCGCAGCAGGCCAAGGGCACCGACGCGGACGTCATCGCCTTCTGCGGCGTGCACTTCATGGCCGAGACGGCCAAGATCCTCAACATGGGCAAGACCGTGATCATGCCCGACAGCGACGCCGGCTGCAGTCTGGCGGATCGCTGTCCGCCGGACGTGTTCGCGGAATGGCTCGAGCAGTACCCCGATCACGTGGTCGTCAGCTACATCAACACCTCGGCTTCGATCAAGGCGCTCAGCGACATCATCTGCACGTCCACCAACGCCGTGCGCGTCGTGGACTCGATCCCCAAGGACAAGAAGATCGTCTTCTGCCCCGATCGCCACCTCGGCCGCTGGGTCCAGAAGCAGACCGGCCGCGAGATGGTCCTGTGGCCGGGCTTCTGTGTCGTGCACGAACAGTTCACGGCGCGCAAGCTCCTGAAGCTCAAGCGTCAGTACCCGGAGGCGCAGCTCATCGCGCATCCTGAGTGCGAGCAGACCGTGCTCGACATGGCTGACTTCATCGGCTCCACGAACCAGCTCATCAACCACGTCGTGAACACCAAGACCGTCGAGCAGTTCATCGTGGCGACCGAGATGGGCGTCATGCACCAGATGCGCAAGCAGCGCCCGGGCGTCAAGGTCATCGGCGCCGAGCCGGACTCGGGCTGCGAGTGCGCCGTGTGCCCCTACATGCGCCTCAACACGATGGAGAAGCTCTATCTCGCGCTGCGCGACCTCCAGCCGGAGATCACGGTCCCCGAAGACATCGCGAAGCGCGCCCTGGCGCCGGTCGAGCGGATGCTCGCACTCGGTTAGGAGGTCGTCGCGGGCCCCATGGCCGCGTGCCTGCACTCTCGGCAGATGCCATGGCTGACGGGCGCCGCGCGGCTCGTGGGCAGGTAGTGGGCCAGAGGTAGCCAGCGACCGTTGCGTGTGCCGACGCGGCTGCACCACGCGCAGATCCGCAGGTAGGCGTCAGCAGGATCGTCGGAGCCGAGGAACAGCTCGGGCGCATTCTGCGGATCGCCAAGCAGGCGCGTGACGCTCTCCACCAGGTCCGCCTGATGCCGCTGATAGAGGACACGCAGATCGGCGATCCACGCGAAGTCACCGGGCGGAAGCTCACACAGCTCGGGCATGCGCCGAGCGGCCTCGTCGAGGCTCGCGATGCGGGCCAGCACGGACTCCGCCGCGAGATCGAACGCACGCTGTGCCGCTTCGGCCTGCGCGGGGTCGCCGGCCAGCAGGCGTCCGAGATCGAGAGCCAGGTGGATGCCGAGATCCCCGGGCTCCAACTCCGCGCTCGGGTCGTCCAGCCATGCCAGCACCTGGCGCGCTCGAGCGCGCGCGTCAGCGAGCCGGTCGGCATCCTTCAGATGCTCCACGGTCTGGCACGCCACGTAGATGCGGTCCAGCAGGGGGAGGTCCTGGATGACCTCAGCCGCCGCCAGGATCTCGAGGGCCCGATCGGGCTCCCCGTGCGCGGCCATGATGTCGGCACGCATCACGGCGGCGAGCGCCCGGCTGGTGGGGTCTCTGCGCTCGCCGTAGGCCGCGTGGAAGGCGCGGCTCAACTCCCGCGCCAGGACGGCGTCCCCGTCCTGCAGTGCCAGGTACACACGGGGCCAGAGGAACAGGTCGCGCGCGCCTGCACGCTCTTCCTCGGGGAGCGCCTCGATGCGCTCCTCGCTCTGCTGCCATTGCGCACGCAGGACCTCCCACAACTCCAGGGCAGCGTAGCCGCCGCAGAGATTCGCGCAGTGGCGCACGCCGAGCAGGCGCAGGTCCAAGGCGTCGGCGATGTTGAGGCCGCGCCGCCAGAGCAGGATCCCCTCGAAGCGGCGCCCGACCGACGCGTAGATGGAGCCGAGGTTGCCGCAGACGCGACTCTCGGTCTCGCTCTGCTGTCCGCGCAGCACCGGCAGCGCTCTCTCGAGCATGGATGCTGCCCCGGCGTAGTCGCCTGCCACAGCCATCTCACCGCCGAGGACGGCGAGTCTCTCTGCCTCAACCCTTGCGCTTGCCACCGCCTGGAGATTACGGCGCCGCTCCCACGGCGCTAGATGGCTCGTCGGGAAAGCGACTCAGAGCGAGACGCTGACTCCGCGGCTGTGGTTACGCCGGGTCGAAACCGACCCCGCCCCTGCGCAATCCTCCGCACTCGAGGCCCTCGCGCTCGAAGACACGACCCTCGCGGCGCCAAGCCAACGCGCCCACGAGCCGTGAGGTCTCGAACGCGCCGAGCACGAAGCGATCCGTGCGTACCTCCGGCTGCAGGGACGCCCGAGATGGCCGAATCGTCCGGACGTGCGATGTGCATCCCCGAACGGGCTGCACCCTGCTCGGAAGAAGACTACAGTGCGCCTCCACAAGACGCGTCGCGAGCGATGCATGGAGGTGATGACATGGACATGGCGGAAATCCTCGGAGCCCTGCTGAACAAGAAGAAGGGCGGCGGAGGCATGGGGAGCATGCTGGAAGACCTGCTCGGTGGCGGCTCGAAGAAGGCCCCGTCTTCGCCGCCACGCCGCGAGGTCGCGCCGCCCGCCCAGCCGCAGCACGCACCGCGCCGCCGTGACGACAGCGGCCTCGAGGACCTCATGCGCGAAGCCGACGCGAGCTACCGCCGGCGCCGCGGCATGCCCGTGGAGCCGGAGTGGCAGCGGCCGGAGCGCCGCAGCGAGCTCGACGACGATCGGGCCCAGCTGCTCGTCTGTGCGATGGTCAACGCGGCCAAGGCCGACGGCCAGCTGGACCAAGCGGAGCAGGACGCGATCCTCGGCCAGCTCGGCGAGGTCACGCAGGACGAGGTCGACTTCCTCAAGAAGCAGTTCGCAGCACCGCTGGACGTGCGCGAGTTCACGTGGAACGTGCCGCTTGGTCTCGAGCAGGAGGTCTACAGCTTCTCGCTGATGGCCATCGGCCTCGACCAGCAGAAGGAAGCGAACTACCTCAAGGAACTGGCGCACGGGCTGCGCATGGGTCCCGAGGACTGCAACCAGATCCACGCGCGCTTCGGCGCACCGCAGATCTTCCGTTGATCGCACGCTGAGCTCTCGGTGACCTGAACCCTGGATACTGATGCAGCTATCGGAGATCGAGTCACTGTCCTCAGAACCACCATGTCCAGGTGGGGCCGCTCACCACGGAGCCATCTCTCACGTCCAGTCTCCAGATCCAGGCCAACGGCCTATCGCTGCGCAACTCAGCGACATGCGCTTCGACAGCCCACCGGAACCTGTACTGACAGTAGTAGCCTGAAAGGCCGATGCGCTCGGGCGGCGGCCCTGGAAGTTCCACGCGCCACGACTCGACTCCGGACGCCAGCACCACAGCGATGGCGGTTGGCCCTGTGCCATTCGGCAAGTCTCCGCCCCTGTACTCAAGCCTGAGGAGTAGACGTCCGTGGACGAGGATGAACGGCTCCGCGTAGTGGGCCCACCATGACGACACGAGGGTCTCGGCGCGATGGACTTCAATCGCAATGGGCCGCGCATGGAGGAGCTCCTCACGTTCGCGCTCCTTGGCGATGGAGAATCGATACGTTGCCTGTTGCTGATTGGCCCTCGCAATAGAGTCTTCGAGGCCGCGTGAGAACGCAGTCGAGGCCAGCGGCTGCGGATCGGTGGCTGGCCTGCAGGTGGGATGCAGGTCAGGGACCATTCCAGAACTCGGGGGTCCGACGCAGGAGCCGAGGAGTGCGAAGACAAGCAGCACCAGCTTCATCCGCTGATCATCCCTTGGCGCCCTTCCCCCACGGAGCGTGGTGCTGACGGGCGCCCCCCTTCTTCTTGGAGTCATCAGGCGTCGTCGTCACCCTTCCGTCGCGGTCTCTCGCGGCGGAAACTGTGATCGCCGCTTTCCTCTTCGACCTGCTCATGCAGCCGCTGCCAAAGGACGCGTGGATGCTGAGCGAGCTACCAATGGGCATGTTGGAGAAGTCCTTGATGACGACCTTCCCAACCGGCGGGCACTCTCCCCTTGCCAGCCCCGGAACGCGCTTGGGAGGACTGGCGTCGCCCCACTTGTTATCCGGATACCCAGGCCCCTTGTAGATACCCGCCCTGTCAATGTTCCGCTGCGGGATCTCGGTCCACTTCTTCCCGACTTTCGTTGCGCCGCCATAGCCATGGCCTGGCACTGTGTGACCGAAGCTGCTCTTCTCGTGCCACTCCATGGTGCAGGGGACCCAGAGATCCTTGTCAACCCACTTCCACGCCAGCTCGACCTTGATGTAGAGATACGACCCCTTGCCATAAGGGTGGAACGTCCAGGAGACGTCGGTCAGGTAGCAACAGCAGCCGCCCAGGGACAGGACAGGCGGCTTCCGCATGCTGGGCACCAGTTGTCCGAAGGGCTGAGTCGCCGCAGATACGTCCTGCGTATCCGCCTTGTCTCCGGTGATTGCTGGCGCCTGCGCAAACGCCCCCTGCCCCTCAGCATTCCCTTCGTTCGCCGCCTCGTACGGAACGTCTAGCGAATCGGCAAGTTGCCGTTGGGTCGGCAGCACCGAGGCGAGCGACGAGTTCGCCCGTGCGATCGCGCGAACCCTCATGGCCGTTGGCGAGTCATCCCCCGGATGCGAGCGGAAGTAGGCTCCGACGCCGCTCGCGATGACCCAGAAAGACGGAGTACCTAGTGGGAGCATGCGCGCAGCCCACTCCAACTCCGCGATCTCGCTGCCCCGTGAGCAGTGCGAGCATGGCTCTTCAACCAGTTCCGCGAATGGCTTGCTGTCACAGCACCCGGCTCCACCCATGTTGGACCTCCTGACTCAGAGTGCTGCGAGGCGCAACGTCCATCTCACGCTCCCCCGTGCAATGAAGCCTAGGGTGCCGCTTGGGACGCGGTCAACCGACGATCGCTGAATACCCACCTGGGTGCATCAGCGCGCGCGACGACCAGTGGATCGTCGCCGAACAGATGAACCGATGGACCGTCGCACTCGCGCAATCGACTGTGGTTTCTCCGGCCTTCAGGAGGACAGCAGTACTTCGAGGGAGAGATCATCTATGCGTCCCACCTCCTGTGCGCCGCCGGTGGCTTTGCAGCGTAGGGCCTCGGAGCGTTGGTAGGGAACAGGTCAGGCGCCTCGCAGATCTTCCGTTGATCGCGCGCTGACGGCTCGGCGGTCTCGCGGTTCGCGGCCTCGGAAAGCGCCCCTGGAGCGGGTACGCTCTCCGGGAATCCGGAGACACCGCATGCGCAGCGCCACCTGCTTCACCGTCATCGCGATCCTCGTCGTCCTCGCCGCTTGCGGGGGCGAGGACGAGCAGCAATCCGCCCAGCCGGACACCACGCCGAAGGCTACGATCCGGCAGGGCGGACTGCTCTACGACAAGTTCTGGAAGGTGTCGCAGGCCGCCGAGCCGACGACGACCCATCCCCTGTGGGTGAAGCGGCCCGACGCCGCGACGAACACACGCACCGGCTCGACCACCTGGCGCTGCAAGGAGTGCCACGGCTGGGACTACAAGGGCGTGGACGGCGCCTACGCCAAGGGCTCGCATCGCACCGGCTTCGCCGGCGTGTTCGGCTCCCGGATGAGCGCCGCCGACATGCGCACGTCGATCGCCGAGACGCACGGCTACAAGGATGCGGGCCTGAGCGACTTGGAGATCGAGAGCCTCGTCCTGTTCGTGCGCTCAGGCCTCGCGGATACCGCCGCGTACATCGACGAGCAGGGTGCGTTCCGCGGTGAGGCCGAGCGGGGCAAGCGCCTCTACGAGCGGGGCCTGGGCGGCGGCAAGGCCTGTGCGGAGTGCCACGGGCTCGACGGCCTCAAGGCGCCCAAGGCCTCGAACGCGGACTACGACGACTTCGTCGGCAAGATCGCGAACGAGAACCCATGGGAGTTCCTCCACAAGGTGCGCTTCGGCCAGCCCGGCACGCCGATGCCGTCCGCCGTGACGGCGAAGGCCCCGGTCAAGGACATCCTCGACGTCTGCGCGTACTCGCAGACGCTGCCCAAGGGGCGCTGACCGCAGGCCGAACCCGCAGACACGTCACTGCGTGAGAACGCCGCACATCCCGATCCTCTTGGCAGGCCGACGGCCGGCCGTCGTAGGTTGGGGGGCATGGAGGTCGACCAGAACCCGCTCTTCGCCCCGGGCACCCTCGTCCGCCACAGGCACTACGCCTACCGCGGCGTGGTCGTGGACTTCGACATGACCTGCATGGCGGAGGAGACCTGGTACTACCGCAACCAGAGCCAGCCACCGCGCAACCAGCCCTGGTACCACGTGCTCGTGCACGGATCGCCGGCGACGACCTACGCCGCACAGACCAGTCTCGAGGCGGACGACGGCGAGCAACCGGTGGAGCATCCGCTGCTGTCGACCTTCTTCACGGAGTTCGCAGGCGGCCGCTACGAGCGGAGCGAGGTCCGCATCCGCGGCTGGGAAGTCTAGATGCCGAAGCGGGTCCGCACGTCCTGTCCCGCACACAACTGCGGCGGCCGCTGCCTGCTGGTGGCAGAGGTCGAGGACGGCCGGATCGTGCGGCTCGACGCGGACGACCGCGTCGAGGACGATCCCGCCCGCCCGCGCCTCGTGCCGTGCGTCCGAGGGCGGGCCTACCTGAAGCGTCAGTACCACCCGGATCGACTCACGCACCCGCTCAAGCGCGTGGGCAAGCGCGGCGAGGGCCGCTTCGAACGCATCAGCTGGGACGAGGCCTTGGAGATCGCCTCGGCTGAGATCAAGCGCGTGCGCGACACGTACGGCCACGGCGCGCTGTTCGTGCCGTACGGCACGGGCGCGTACAGCAACACGAACGGCTCGCATCTCGCGCGGCGGCTCCTCTACGCCTATGGCGGCTGCCTGGACATCGACAACAGCTACAGCTGGGCGTGCACGAACGTTGCCACCCCCACCGTCTACGGCACGTGCATCACGGGCAACCAGCGCCAGGACTGGGTGAACAGCAAGCTCATCCTGATGTGGGGCTGGAACCCGGCCGAGATGATCGACGGCACGAACTCCGCCTGGTTCGTGAGCCGGGCCCGCGCGGCGGGTGCACGCGTCGTCTGCATCGATCCGCGCAAGACACTCAGCGCAGTAGGTCTCGCCGACGAGTGGGTCCCGATCCGCCCCGGCACCGACGTGGCCCTGATGACGGCCATGGCCCACGTGATGATCGCCGAGGACCTCGTGGATCGTGCCTTCCTCACGTCGCACTGCCTGGGCTTCGACGCGGCGACGATGCCGCCGGACCTCGCGGACGAAGAGAGCTACGAGGACTACGTCATGGGCCGGCGCGACGGCGTGCCCAAGACGCCTGCGTGGGCGGAGCCGATCACGGGCGTGCCTCGCAAGACGACCGTGCGGCTGGCCCGCGAGTACGCGACCGCCGGGCCCGCCTTGCTGTACCAGGGCTACGGCATGCAGCGGCGGGCCTACGGCGAGCAGGTCGTACGCGCAGGCTGCGTGCTCGCGGCCATCACGGGCAACGTGGGCATTGCCGGTGGCGGCGCGAGCGGACTGGGACTGCCCGCCCCGGACGGCGGGACGCGCTGGCTGGGCTTCCCCCTCGGCGAGAACCCCCACCCGGCGAAGATCCCCGTGGCGGCCTGGACCGAGGCTGTCCTGCGCGGCCGCGAGCTGACCCGCGACGACGGCGTCCGCGGCGTCGAGCGCCTCGCCTCGGACGTCAAGCTGATCTACGCGGTGGCCAGCAACTGCCTCGTCAACCAGCACATGCACGTGAACCGCAGCGCCCGCATCCTCGAGGACGAGAGTCTCGTCGAGTGCCTCATCGTCCAGGACCAGTTCCTCACCCCCACCGCCCGCTTCGCCGACCTCGTGCTGCCCGCGTGCACGGCCTTCGAAACCTGGGGCCTGCAGGACGGCTGGAAGTTCAGCGACGAGCTGCTGCTCATGCCGCAGCTGGTGGAGCCTCTAGGCGAGTCACGCAGCGACTACCGCATCTGCGCGGACCTGGCCGAGAGGCTCGGCGTGGGCGAGGCGTTCACGGAGGGACGCGACGAGCGTCAATGGGTCGACCACATCCTCACGCTCTACCGCGACCGGTTTCCGGACGTGCCCGACGTCGACACCTTCGCGGAATCCAACGCGGGCGTGCACGGCCTGACCGTCGAGGAGCCGGCGATCGCGCTGGCGGACTTCCGCCGCGACCCCGCAGCGCACCCGCTGACCACGCCGTCGGGCAAGGTCGAGATCTTCTCGCCGGCGCTGCACGCGCTGGGCCGGCCGGACGAGATCCCGGCGGTGCCGAAGTACGTCGAGGAGTGGGAGAGTCCGTTCGGGAAGGAGGCCGACCGCTTCCCGCTGCAGCTGCTTGGCAGCCACACGCTGGCCCGGGTCCACTCGAGCCACGCCAACAACCCATGCCTGCAGGAGGCGTTCCCGCACCGTGCCCACCTCAACCCCGGCGACGCGGAGGCGCGCGGGATCCGGGACGGCGACGCCGTGCGCGTGTTCAACGAGCGCGGCGCCCTGGTCATCCCCTGCCGCGTGACGAACCGCGTCATGCCGGGCGTCGTCGACGTGCCGCAAGGCGCCTGGTGGATGCCCGACGAGCAGGGCGTCGATCGCGGCGGCGCCGTCAACGTCCTCACCTCCGAGCGGCTGAGCCCGCTGGCGCACGGATGCGCAGCGCACACGGCCATGGTCGAGGTACGCAAGGAGACCGCGTCGTGAGCCGGCGCCTGGGCTTCCGTGTGGATCTCCGCGGCTGCACGGGCTGCAAGGCGTGCCAGGTGGCGTGCAAGGACAAGCACGATCTGGGCGCGGGCGTGCTGTGGCGACGTGTCGTGGAGATCGCAGGCGGCGGCTGGACGCAGGCGGACGACATCTGGCGCGACGAGAGCCGGACGTGGTTCCTCTCCGTGGCGTGCATGCACTGCGAGGAGCCGATCTGCGCCGAGGTCTGCCCCACCCAGGCCATGGCGAAGGGTGCCGACGGCGTCGTGGCCGTCGAGACCGCCCGCTGCATGGGCTGCCAGTACTGCGCCTGGGCGTGTCCCTACGGCGCGCCGCAGTTCGACGGCGCCGCGGGTGTGATGACGAAGTGCGATCTGTGTCGCGACCGGCTCGCCGAGCAGCGGGCTCCGGCGTGCGTCGCCGCGTGCCCGACGCGCGTGCTCGGCGTCGAGGACGCCACGCAGCCGAGCGAAGGCGTCGCCGCGGTGTTCCCGCTGCCCGCGGCCGACCTCACCGCACCGGTCTGCGCCCTGACACCCCATCGCGAGACGGCCCCGGCCGAGGACGACCTGTACATCGGCAACCGGGAGGAGATCGAGCCCCCGGCCCGCCCCGGGAAGGCGGAGTGGCCCTTGGTGATCTTCACCGTGCTTGCGCAAGCCGCGGCCGGACTGTGCGTGCTGGACGCAGGCTTGCGCCTCGTGTTCCCGACCGCCGTCGTGCCCTCCGGCGGCGTGCTGGGCGTAGCGTTCGCCTTGCTCGCCTTGGGCGGTCTGGTTTCCGTCGCGCACCTGGGACGCGCGCCGGCGGCACGCTACGCACTCGCCAACCTCCGTACATCGTGGCTGAGCCGGGAGATGCTCGCCGTCGGCGCCCTGGCCGGCGTGACGCTACTCGGCTTCGTTCTGTCCCGACTCGGGCATACGGCGAGTCCGTTCCCCTGGGCCGCCGCCGCTTTGGGGGGCTTCCTCGTCGTGGCCATCGCGCGCGTCTACATGCTGCGAACGGTGCCCGCCTGGAACAGTTGGGCAACGCCCGCGACCTTCGGCTGCACGGCCGCCGTCCTCGGTGCGGCCGGGCTCGCCCTACTCCTCGCGCTACAGGGCGACCCTGCCATGGGGTCTGCGCTGCGCACCTTGGGCGCGGTGGCGGCGCTCTTCACGATCGTCCACCTGCTCGTCCTGACCGCGCACCTGCGAGGACTCGTGCGGTCGACCGGTGCCGCCTCCGACAGTGCGGCAGCGATCTTGGGCTCACGCAAGCCGGCGCTCGCTCTGCGCGTCATCTTCGCGCTCTTTGGAGCGGCTGTCCTGCTGGCCTGCACCGCACCCGGGCGCGGGGCCGAGCACGCCTCGGCCATCGGCGCCGGCTGCGCGCTGCTCCTCGCCTCCGACCTCATCGGCCGCGCCCTCTTCTACGCCTCCTACCGCCGCACGGGTCTGTGACGAGCGCACGGAGTCAGACCCGAAGATGACGCTTCCAGACTGCTGAGCAACTTCGCCACGCCGGGGGGTGGGGTGCGTGTGCGCAAATCGACGGATTTGGGTCTGACTCCGTACTGGCACAGCCGACTCCGTACTGCAGGGCTACCCCTCGACGTTGGCGCCGCTCGTCGTGGGTCTCGGCGCACACAGGCGCCGGCGCGACCAGACCATGCTGGCCTCAGCGTCGAGAGCGGTGGGATGGAACCAGCCTCCGTATCGAGCGTGAGATCGTATAGGATCGGCATTCGACAGCGCGGCTGTCGGGCTGTCGCACCCGGGGGCGGGAGGTACGCGCACATGCCGTCGAGCAGCCGTGAGCAAGACCCTGGGCCGCCGCACGCCCAGGTCGACAAAGAGCCCCGCAAGGAGCCGACCTTGGGGGCGAGGATCTCCAACGTGGTCGTCCCAACCTTGATCTTCATGGTTCTGGGCGCCGTGATCGGCATCTTCTTCAACGTCATCGGGTCGTTCCGCGGCGACTCCTGGAAGAAGGCGCAGGCGCGAGAGCGGATGCGGGAGGACACGAATAAGAACACCATTCGACGTGCCCTCATCGGCGCCGGGATCGGGGGTGTGCTGGGGGTCGTCGGTAGCCGGCGCTCCAGCCGGAAGAAGCGAGCGGCCGCGCCAGAGCACCGAGAGGACTGAGCGACGCCGAGGCCCAGATCCTCCGCTCGATCGAGGCGGACACGAGTCTGCGCGCGCTGCTCCTCGCGTCCGAGCTCATCGGTCGCGTCGTCTTCTACGCCTCCTACCGCCGCACGGGGCTGTGACGCTCGGGGCTACGCGGGGTACCGGGACGGAGCATGGGCACTTAGCAGGGGCAAGTCGTCCATGCGATCGCGAAACGCGCCCTGCTTGCGCGGGCTCGGACGAATGGCGCGCGAGAAGCCTGAGCCTGCTCCGCGGTCCGTCGCTAGAATCCCGACCCTTCTCTCGACCGGCAACGGAGTCAACGATGTTCGACGTACTATTCGATCCCGCCGTCTGGGTGGCGTTGCTTTCGGTAACGCTCGTCCAGGTCGCGCTTGGCGCCGACAACCTGATCATCATCACGATCCTCGCCGGCAAGCTGCCTGCGGAGCAGCAGGCGAAGGCGGTCCGTTGGGGCCTCATCATGGCCATGGCCTTTCGGCTCATCTTGCTGGCGCTCGTCAGCTGGGTGCTGCGCCACGCAGCCAAGCCGTTCTTCGAGTTCGACGACACGTGGATCGGGCTCCACTTCCAGGGCGCGATCAGCATCAAGGCCGTCGTCTTGGTCGGAGGCGGCCTGTTCCTCATCTGGTCCGGCGTGAAGGAACTGCGCAACAGGATCAAGGGCGCGACCCACGAGGCCCGGGGTGCCACGAGCTTCACGCGCGTCTTGGCCACGATCGTGGGCCTCAATCTCCTCTTCTCCGTCGACTCCATCCTGACCGTCGTGGGCATGACGGACATCTACTTCGTCATGGCCGGCTCGGTCGTGATCTCTGTCGTTTTGATGCTGGTCTTCGCCAAGCCGATCGCCCGCTTCATGCGGGAGAATCCGGACTTCGAGATCCTCGGCCTGTTCGTGCTCCTGCTGATCGGCTTCGTGCTCTTCCTCGAGGGCGGGCACGTAGCGCAGATCATGGTCAATGGCTCGACGTTCCCCTACATCCCGCAGTGGATCACCATCTTCATCTTGCTGTTGATGTTCAGCGTCGACTTCTATCAGAACTGGCTCGAGCGCAAGCAGGCCGTGGACCCGGTGGAACTGCACCGACGCTCCAAGTAGGGATCGACGCCGTACCGAGGCGACACTCCCCCACGGCGTTCGTTGAAGAAGCGCGTGGGACACCAAGAACGGGAGCGGCAACTACGCCGCGGTGGAACCGGAGCCGGCTCCCTTGTCCGGGCCTCAGGTGCCCCCGGCGAAGGCGTCGGGGTTGCGCTTGCGCAGATGGGCGTGCCCATCCGCCACGCCCGTCGTCCAGGCCAGGACCAGCGCAACGGCAATCACGAGCCCCTGCCCAACGCCGGCCTCCAGCCACACCAGAGCCAGAGCGGCCGCAGACAGGGAGAGCAGTCCCGTGGTTCGACTGATGCGGTTGAGCAAGACCTACCTCCGACCGACAAGGTACCGAGGCCGGCATCCTCGCTGCGCTCGCAGTGCGCGAACGTCGTGGGAAA
>JAHEIK010000072.1 GCA_024639415.1 Planctomycetota bacterium | reverse complement strand
CCACCTTCTGGTCGCGACCCGTCAACTCATCCGTGATGGTGCAGTTGACGGCGTCCGTGCCAGTCAGGATCCTCGGAGTAATCGTGATGAGCAGGTGTTCCTTGACCGTGGTCGTGCCGCGTCCCTGGAACAGCAAGCCTGCGAACGGCAGGTCGCCCAGGAACGGCACTTTGTCCACTCGCTCCACGTCGCGGTCCTCTAGCAGTCCTCCGATCACTGCGGTCTGGTTGTCGCGCAGGATCATGTGGGTGACGAGGGTGCTGGACTGGACGCGGGGCAGGTCGATGAACTGCCCGGAAACGTTGATGCGGTCGAACCCCGGAAGCGGACCCGTACCCGTCAGGGCACGGCGCTCGGGAATCACCGTCATCCGAATCTTCTTCTCACCCGGCACGACGTGGGGAATCACCAGAAGCTGGAAACCCACGCTGACCGGGCTGTTCGGGTCCTCCTCCACGGAGAACTGGAGGCCGCCGTTCTGGTTGGTCGCGGCCGTCGTACGTGCGTAGCGAATCGTCTCGCCGATGAAGATCGTCGCGGCCTGGTTGTCCAGCGCGAGGAGCTTCGGGGCCTGCACGATGCGGGAGGTCGTGTCGCGCTGCAGAGCGCTCCACAGCAGCGACGTCTCGCTCGTGGTGAGCGTGCCGTAGCTGAACGACGAACTGGACGGCGACGGGAAGGCGGTGCCCGTGAGCGCCTCCGCGAGGCCCGCGCCCGAGCCGACGTTGAACGGCAGCATGTGCAGGATGTCGCCGCCGCTGATGCTCGCGCCGACGCTGCTCTCGCCCGCCTTCAGGCCCAGATCCAGCGAGTCGCTGTTCGACGTGACGATGAAGTTCATGTCGATGAAGACCTGGGGCGGCTCGACGTCGAGCTGGCTGACCATGGCCTTCAGCTTGCGCAGGCGCGGCTTGGTGCCGCGGAAGATGATCGCGTTCTCCTGCGGGTCGTACATGACGCTGCCGCCCTCGTCGGCGTCGACGATCTGCTGCAGCGCCTTGATGATCGGGAAGTAGTCCGTGATCGTTCCGGGATCGTCGGTGGGCTCGTAGGGGTCGCCCTCGTAGATGAGGCCCGATCCGCTACCCGTGCCGCCGCCACCGCCCTCCGCGCTGGCACCCGTGCCACCTGCCGTCGTCGCCATGACGCCGCGGTAGACCGGCGGGGGTCGCATGTAGCGGAAGCGGTAGTAGTCGGTCTCGAGTTCGAGCTCGTCGAGCGGGACGACGCGCAGGATGCCGAAGTCCTCCTCGACCAGCGCGTACTTGCCGACGGTGCGGACGACCTGCTCGAGCGCCGCTTGCCACGGCGTCTCGTTGAGGTTGAGCGTGATGGTGCCCTCGACCTTGGGCGAGACGATGACGTTCGCGCCGGCGTAGTCCGCGATGCGCGTGATGACGGTGCGGATGTTCTCGTCGTCGAAGGCGATCGTGATGGGCTTCGGGCGCTCGATCTTGAGGAGGTTCGGAGCCTTGCGGACCATGAAGGCGCCGATGTTCTCGGTCATCGCGTCCAGCACCAGGATCCAGTGCAGGTCCACGACCTTCAGTGAGACCGGCAGGTTGGCGGCCGCCGGCGAAACCTGGATGTTGACCCGGGTCCGCGGCTGGATGCGCTCCTTGATGACCTCGCCGAACGGCGCTTCCTGCACGTCCAGGGTCACGAGGCCGCCGCCCACGTCGAAGGCGCGGTAGCTATCGGGGTCCGCATCGTCCTTCGCGACGGCGTGGCCACCGGTGAACACCAGGGCTGCCGCCACGAACAGGAACAGAACGGGCAACAGAGGATTTCGGACGCGACGCATATGCCTGCCTCCTGCCATCGGCCCCCTCCCAGGAGCGCGGCGGCGTGATCGAGCCTTCCGGCAGAACGGCTCCCGAGCCATGCCCGCGGGCACGGCACGAGACCCTCACCGCTCTGGAGTCGGTCGGCTCTGCATCGAAGTAAAGCCCATCAACCGGTCATGGCCAAGACCCCGTCCCCACTTGTTAGGGACTGCGAACGGAATTGGCGGATCTTGGGCCACGGCTCGTGACGCAGCGGAGACATTGGCCGCTCCACCGAATTGGGTCGACCCCCGCAAGATGTTTCAAGGAAACGACTTACGGGGGTCGAGGTTGTCTGCGGACGCCGTATGGCGCCGCACGGGATGGCTCAGCGCCGGGCAGGCCGACCGGCTGCCTTCTTCCGGCCGCCCTTGCGAGGCTTGGCGGAGCCCTTGACACGTCCGACCGCACGCTGGATGACTTCGCCCTTGTAGCGGAAGAAGACCGCCGCCCGCGTGATGCGCTCGACGGTCACGAGGCCCTTGCCGTCGACCGGCTCGCCGGCCCGTACGGACTTGCCGTTCACGTTGCCGAGGCTGCGTGCCGGGTTCTCGTGATCCACGATCACGCCGCTGATCTCGAAGTGCATGGTCCCGAACTCACCCAGGACCTTGCCCTTCTCGCGGAGCGTCTTGATCTGCTCGAGGACGGCCTTGGCTTCTTCCATGACGGTCTTGCTGCGCAAGAAACCGACCCAGTTGCGACCGAGCTCGTCGAGCTCCAGGAACTTTCCGGCCGCGAACAGCTCGGTCAGCTCCTCCAGGACCTTCTCCGCGACCGGGCGGGTGACGATCACCTCCTGCGGCGCACGCCCCGAGCGCATGCGGTTCAGGTTCTCCTGGATGATGTCGATGCGCGCGGCGAGTTCGGCGATCTGGACCGCCTTCGTCACGGAGACGTGCTCCATGCGGGCCCGCAGATCGTTGATCTTGGCGTCGATCTCGCGACGGATGCGGTCGAGTCGGAAGAGGTCGCCGACGCTCTCGAGCGCCTTCTCCTTCTCGAGGTACTCCGCGATCTCGCGGTAGCGGTTCTCGAGCTCGACGACGATCTCCTCCTCGCGCTGGAACTGCTCCTCCAGCTCGGCGGGATCGACGGTCTCGGCCTTGCGGCGCGGATCGACGAGCGGATCGCGACGACCGACCGCGGGGCGCAGCACGTACGTATCCGGACGCTCCGGCTGGAAGGCCGCGATCGCGGCGCGCATCGTGGGATCCTGGAGGCGCTCCTCCGCACCCGGGATGTGCTCGCGACGGATGTCGCCCTTGCTGGGGCGATAGAAGTACGTCTCGAGCTCGAGCTCGAACTCGTGTTCGATGTCGGCTTCCGGGGCATCCCGATCCGTGTCGCCCGCCTGGATCTTGAAGCCCTTGACCGCCACGAGGCGCGGGTCGTTCTCGATCATGTTGACGAACTTGAGGATCGAGCTGGCCACGCCGCGCCCCTTGAGGCGGTTGCGCGTGACACGAATGCCCTTCGCCAGCTCGCTGTCTTCCGGGCTGCTCTCGGGCAGTTCCTGGAAGCTGATGCCTGCCGAAGACAGGAACGAGCTGATGTTGCGGTGGAAGTCCGAGATCCTCTGCTCCGTGGGCAGGACGGCCAGCTCACGCGGCTCTACCGCGCGGAACTGGAGCACCTTGTCTTCACGTGCAGGGATCTTGCGTCGCTCGATCTCGGCCGCCTGGAGGCGCGTGTCGAGTCCGGAGATCTCCTCCTCGATGCCATCGATCTCATCACGATCGGTGAACACGAGGTAGAGGAGACCGCCCGTGATCAACACGGCCACGGAGATGGTCAGTACGAGCAGCTGGCGTTCGCTGAGGTTGGACACGTCTGCTCCTAGTTTCCGGTCTTCTTCTTCTTGCCCTTGCCGTCAATGTCCGGCGGGCGCAACCCGAGTTCGTGGGTGAACACACCCACACGCGCCGGAACGAGAAGAGTCTCGTTCGCACGCCGGCGCTCGCGCAGCATCTCGATGTTGGGGTTGTTGATCGACAGGAAGTCCGCGAAGAACTCTGTCGGCTTACCCGTGTTCTCCGGATCGCCCGTGAGCGCCTTGTGGAAGGCACTGAGGAGCGCCGGAGCTTCGGCGTCGTTGGCCATGGCCATGTAGCCCTCGAACTTGAACTGGGCTGCGGGCTCGACCTTGGCGGCCTTCTTGCGCCGCGTCGGGCGACGGCGACGCATGGTCACCACCTTGACGGGCACGTTGACCTCTTCGAGCCACACGGCCGACGTGTCGTCCACGTCGCGCCCTGTCACGATGTCGAAGAACTGATCCAGCTTGCGGGACCACAGCGTCCGAGACCGGTTGATGGTCTGGATCGCGCGGCGGCGCTGCTGGTAGCCGTCGATCTCGGCCTGCAGACGCAACGAACGATCGCGCTGCATCTCCATGCTCGTGACCTCCTCCTGGCGGGAGCGCTTCAGCTCCTTGACCTTGGAGAGCTCGATGAAGTGGGTGTAGGCGTACGCCCCACCGGCACTCAGCACCATGACGATGCCGACCACGATGGCCACGAAGCGCGCCATGGGCGTGCCCGTGCGCGGCCGGTACTCCGGGGGTAGCAGGTTGATCTGGATCATGGATTACCTGTGCTTCTGGACACGGGAGGCGAGACCGACCGCAACGGCCAGCTCGGGTACGTGCATGTTGAGTTGATCGACGTCGACGCTGCCCGCTGCGATCGGGAAGTCGCCGGTCGGATCCCACGCGAGGGTGGGGCGATCGAAGATGCGACCGAGATCCTGGTCGAGGCCCGTGAGACGCGAGCCGCCGCCCGAGAGCAGCACCTCGTCGATCCCCAGCTCGAACTGGTTCTCGAAGTACTCGAACGAAAGGCGCACCTCGGCTGCGAGATCGTCGACGGCAGGCGCCACGGCCTGACGTACACGCTCGAGCTCTTCGCCGGGCTGGCGCTTGAGCATCTCCGCCTCACCGTGCTTGAGGCTGAGGCGGTTGGCGATGGCCGTGGTGAAGGCCGTTCCGCCCGTGTGGATCTCGCGGGTGAACAGCGAGACGCCGGCACGCATCAGGTTGACGCTGGTCTTCGTCGCGCCCACGTCCACCAGGGCCGAGACGCGGCCACCGGCTTCGGGGTTGACTCCGACGGCCAGCTCGAACGCGTTGCCGAGAGCGAAGACGTCCACGTCGACGAGCTCGGGATGCAAGCCGGCCGTCGCGAGGACGCGCAGCTGCTCGTCGATGATCGCCCGCTTGCAGGCCACCAACAGGACGCGCATCTCGTTCGAACCGACGTTGCCGATGCCGTCGACGTCGAAGGGCTGGCAGTCCAGCACCACCTCGTCCACGTCGAACGGGATGTACTTGTCGGCCTCGTAGCGGATCGCGTTCCGCAGGTCGTCGGGCGACATCTTGAACATCGTGAGGTAGCGCACGATGACCGACTTGCCCGAGACCGACGTGACCACCCTGCGCGAGTGGAAGTCGTGGGTCCGCAGCAACTCGAGCACCGTCTCCGGTACCGCATCGGGACTCGGGAGTTCGGCGTATCCGAATCCCGTGATGACGGGACCGTTGGTCCAGGTCATCTCGACGGCCTTGATGGAGTGGGTCCCCACATCAAGTCCGATGAAGCTCTTGGCTTTGGTCATTCGCATGGCACGTCCTCGGTGTCCGATTGCCCCTCACGGGGAGGCCGCTGACCTTTTCGGCCCGCACGCGAGCGGACCTTGAGCGGCTTCCGGCGGGGCGTCGACTTTCGTGAACGCGCCTGCCTGTCCCTCTGCCCCCCCGCCGGAGCCGATTGGATGGGCCTATCGGCGACCCGGGTGCATTGACTGGACAGTGCGCCGAGAGCCGGGCGCTTCGGAATGCGACGGTTGAGACACCCGCCGGGGGCGCGGAGTGCCGCCAAGACAGAGGGCTGACAGGGGCCGCTAGCCGGCGCCGATGGGCGTGACCCGGGCGCGGAGCAGGGCCTCGATCTCGTCGGCCGTGGAGAGTCGCAGGCACTCGCGGGCCAGGCGGCGCGCGTCGAGCATGGTCAGCGTGCGGAGCAGGCGGCGGACGCGGGGGATGTAGCCGGGCGTCAGGCTGAACTCGCGCAGCCCCATGCCGAGGAGCAGCACCGTGTAGATCGAGAGGCCGCCCATCTCGCCGCACATGCCCACGGGAATCCCAGCGTCGGCGGCGGCGTCGATGGTCCGCTGCAGCAGGCGCAAGACGCTCGGATGAGACGGGCGGAACAGGGGCTCGACGCGCGGATTCATGCGATCGACGGCCAGGTCGTACTGGATCAGGTCGTTGGACCCGATCGAGAAGAAGTCCACCTCGGGCGCCAGCAGATCCGCCGTGACGGCGGCCGCGGGGATCTCGATCATGATGCCCACAGGCACGTCCGCCCGGTGCGGGATCCCGGCCGCCTCCAGCTCCGCGGCGGTCTCGGCCAGTAGCGCCTTCGCCCGCCGCACCTCTTCCAAGCTGCCCACCATCGGCAACATGATGCGCACGTTGCCTTCCGCAGCGACGCGCAGCAGCGCACGCAGTTGCACACGGAACGGCTCCTCGTGGGCGAAGCACCAGCGCAGCGACCTGACGCCCAGCGCTGGGTTGGGCTCCGGCGCCGTGGCGGCGAGCGGGCTCTCCTTGTCGGCCCCGAAGTCGAAGGTCCGGATGGTCAGCAGCCCGTCGCCGAGCCGCTCCAGCGTCGCGCGGTAGGCGGCGAGGTGCTCGTCTTCCGTCGGCAGGCCGCCCTCGGCCTCGTAGAGGTACTCGGTCCGGTACAGGCCGACACCGGAGGCGCCGCGCGCAAGACCGGCTTCGACGTCCAGGGGATACTCGATGTTGGCCAGTAGCACGGCCCGGTGGCCATCGATGGTCTCCGGCGGGAGGCCGCTCTCCTCCAGCAGGGCCGCCTCGAGGCGCTCGTAGCGGCGGCCGAGCTCCACGGCTCGCTCCATCGCGGCGGCATCGGGCTCGACGACGACGCGCCCCTGGCTGCCGTCGACCCAGATCATCTGGCCGGGGCCCACCAGCGCGGCCAGCCCCTCCACGCCTGTCACGCAGGGGATCTCGAGCGACTTCACGATGACGGCGGTGTGGCTTGTGTGCCCCCCCTGCTCCAGGGCGATGGCGGCGATGTTGCGCCCGCGTAGCTGGACGGCCTCGGACGGGGTCAGGTCGCGCGCGACGACGACCACGGGGCCGTTCTCGTGGCCGGTCTCGGGTCCCTCGGGCATCATCCCGCGCAGCGCGCGACCGAGGCGCCGGCCGACGTCCACGATGTCCTTGGCGCGCTGGGAGAGCAGCGGGTCCTTCACGCGCGCAATGCGCGCGGCTGCCGCGTGGATCACGGTCTGGACGGCGTGCTCCGCCGTCACCCCCTCGCGAATCGTGGACTCCAGCTGCGGCATGAAGTCGTCGAGCATGGCCGCGTGGGCCGTGAAGATCTGCGCGATTGCGTCGCGACTCGCGGCGAGGGACTCGTGCAGCGCGGCCAGATCGTCGCGGGCCAGGTTGCCCGCACGCCGGAGGCGCTGGATCTCCTCCTCCACATCGCGCGGCGGGAGGGCCGCAGCGGCACGGACGTCGTGCGTCTCCTCGTACAGCAGCGCACGTCCCACACCCGATCCGCCCGAGACCGGGATGCCGTCGAGCACGTGCATGGCATTGGAGACGTCCATTGGGGGCGCCATCTTAGGGGCGGATGCCGAGCGGACGGTCACATCGTCGCCCTGCCCCGCCGCCACGCCTGCCCGTCGGACTAGCGCGCCGGGGTCTCCCGCAGGCGCCGCGTCCGCTACTTCTCAGCCTCCAGGCCGAACCGGCTATCGAACATCCGCGCGAGGGCGTCGACGGCTTCCTCCGCTCCCGGGCCGGCTGCCTCGATATCGATGGCCGTGCCGCAGGGAGCTCCCAGGCTGATCAGCTCGATGCTGTTCTTGGCGTCCGCGCGAGTTCCGGCCTCGAGGTGGTGGTCTTCGGGAACGGTGGCCAGGATCAGCTCGATCTCGCACTCGAACTCCTTGGCTTTGATCGCGATCATCGTCGCCGGGCGGGCGTGCAGACCGGCGCGGTTGAGGATCTCGACGCGGCGCTGGACAGGCTCGGTCACAGGCTGGCTCATGCTCTCCCCTTCCTGCTTGGTCATGGCACTCTTCTCACACCTCGGGACATCACGGACACGCAAGCCTTCCGGCGAAGCACGTGCGCTTGGAGCGTTGAACGCATCACGCGTTCATGGAACTCCAGGACTCCTCCAGGAACTTGTGCACGGCCTTCGCCGTGGTCTGACGCTGGAGCGCCGTCATCTCGACGCTGTCGCGGGCGACGCGCGCGATGCGCCCCGCGACGCGGAGGTACTCCTCGGGGTCACTCGACGCGATGAGGAAGATGACGTACACGGGCGCCCCGTCCGTCGCGTCGAAGTCCACACCGTCATGGTGCAGGCCGACCCCGATCAGGGTCTCCTCGATTACGTCGCTGGTCCGCGCGTGCGGCATGGCTACGCCCTTGCCGATCCCGGTCGTTCCCTCTTCTTCGCGCGCCAGGACCTCTCCGAAGAGCTCGGCCGCCGCGTCCTCGCCGAGGGCCCCCGACGCAACGAAGCAGTCGATGATCTCGGAGATGACGTCTTCCTTGGTTTCGCCTTGGAGCTTGGGCAGGCAGTGCTCCGCGCGACAGTGTTGCGTGATCTCGATCGCCGACATGATGGGGTCTCAGGCTCCCCGGACTGCAGGGTCCGGCTGGAAGGGTATGCGGATGGGATGTTGATGGTCTCGACTCGACGGGCTGCGGACGCCGGCTTGCGAACCAGCGCCCGCACGTATGTGGAAGGTACGGATGCGGAAGGTCGTGCGCGGAACTAGTCGCCGTGACGCATCTCGTCGATGACGTCTTCGTAGGTCGCCTCACGCTCGGCCGACTCGTCGACCGGCACCGTGGCATCGACCTCGGTCCGACGCTCGCCGCGGTGATGGTCGCGTAGGCGCTCCTTGTGCTTGCGAAGCTGCTGAGCGAGCTTCTGTTCGGCCAGATCGCAGGCCGCGTACATGTCCGGCGCCGACGCCTTGCCGACGAGCCGCACACCGCGGCTGACCTCGAGAACCATCTCGACTTGCTGGTCGAGATGGTCCACGTCCATGGTGACGCGACAACTGGTACTGCGATCGAAGAACCGGACGAGTTTCTCGGCCTTCGCTCGTGCGTAGTCCTTCATGCTCTCGGTCACGCCTACGTGGCGTCCAGTGATCAGGATCTTCAAGCGTGTCCTCCTGTCGATCGGTGGGACTGCAAGTCTACGCTCGACCGCAGCATTTCGGGAAGCCGCATCGGGGGCTCCTCACCTCGCAGCGCTACCGCCATCAGGCTCAGGCCGCTCGCAGCCGCCACGGGCCCGGCTGCCGGGCGCTCCCGCGCGGCCAGGATCTCGGTCACGCGCGACGCCGGATCGGGCGCCTGCGCCTCTCGCAGGAGCGTGCCGACGAGCGTGCGGACCATCTTGTAGAGAAATCCGTCGCCCACGGCGTCGAGATGCACCTCGTCCCCCGCACGGGACCACGTCAGTGCGTGCACGGTGCGGACCGTGCTGCCCGGCGTCGACCCGGTGTTCGCGAAGGAACGGAAGTCGTGCCGGCCGCACAAGGCCGCCGCGCCCGCCTCCAGGGCCTCGAGCGGAGGTACGCGCGCCGTGCGCCAGACGCGCCTGCGGCGCAGGGGGTGCTTGCGGGGCGAGACGAGGATCCGGTAGCGGTACCACTTCCACACGGCGCTCTTCTGTGCGTGGAACTCGCGGGACGCATCCTGTACGTCCAGGACGCCGACGTCCGGCGGCAGCACGGCGTCGAGGGCGCGACGCAGGTCGGCGGCCGGCATGTCATGCTGCGTCCGCGCGGAGGCGACGTAGTGCTCGGCGTGGACACCGGAGTCGGTGCGGCCGCAGCCGATCACGGTGTGCGGCGCGCCGAGCAGGCGACCGAGCGCCGCCTCGACCTCGCCCTGCACGGTGCGCCCACGCGACTGCCGCTGCCAGCCCTCGAAGTCGGTGCCGTCGTACTCCAGATCGATGCGGAGCGTGCGCTCTGCCGGCCCCTCGGCTTCCGGCGTGGCTTGCGGCTTGGCGTCGGGCAGATCGTCGGACGGCGTTGCCGTCACCGCCTCGCGTCCACGACCGGCCTCATGCCCAGACTCGACGCTGCCGAGACGAGGGGATGTTGAGCGCCTTGCGGTACTTCGTCACGGTGCGGCGGGCGATGTCGAGGCCGAAGCGCTCCTTGAGACGCTCGGCCACCTCGTCGTCGGACAAGGGGCTGTGCTTGTCCTCTTCGTCGATCAGGTCGCGCACCCGCTCCTTGACGCTGAGCCGCGACTCGACGCCGCCCTCCTCGTTCTCGGTGCCGCCGGTGAAGAAGAACTTCAGCGGCACGATGCCGCGCGGGGTCTGCGCGTGCTTGTCGCTGATGGCGCGACTCACCGTGGACACGTGAATGCCCAGGATGTCCGCGATCTCCTGCATCTTCAGCGGCCGCAGGTGGTTCACGCCGAAGTCGAGGTAGTCGCGCTGGCGCGCCACGATCTCCTTGACGACGCGCTCCAGGGTGCTCTGCCGCTGGGCGATGGCCTCGATGAGCCACTTGGCGGAGTCGATCTTGCGCTTGAGGTACTCACGCACCTTCGGGTCACCGCGCGACTGCTCGAGCATGCGCCGCACGTTGTGGCTCAGGCCCACGCGCGGGAGGTGATCATTCACCAAGCGCACGGAGTAGTTTCCGTCGTCCCACTCGATGACCACATCCGGTCGGATGTAGCGGATCGGGCCGGACGAGTAGACGCCCCCGGGACGCGTGCTGAGACTGGCCAGGCTGTGCAGCACGTCGTACAGCCGACTGATCTCGAGACCTAGCGAGCGCGCGACGCGCGGCAGCTTGTTGCGCTTCAAGTCGTCGTAGTGGTCACGCAGCAGGGTGCGCTTCAGCTCGGCATCCTCGCTGTCGTCGCGGATCTGCAGCAGCAGGCACTCCTGGAGATCGCGGGCGCCGACCCCACGGGGATCCAGGGACTGGACGACGTCGAGTGCCGCCGCCATGACCTCGGGCGGAAGCGGCACGTCCATACCTTCACTCACCTCGGCGAGCGAGCACGGCAGCAGGCCGGTGTCCGCGAGGTTGTAGACGATGGCTTCGGCCGCGATGCGTACGTCGTGGTCGAGCTCCAGCTCCTCGAGCTGACGCGCCAGGTGCTCCGCCAGTCCGGTGTCGTACGCCGGCGCGTTCTGCATGGCCTCGAGCTTGCGATCCGACGCTTCCTGCGCCGCGCCGCGACTCTGGTACTGGCCGGGCCCGCGCTCCGCGCCGGCGAGATCGTCGAGTCGCTCGAGGACCTTCTCTGCGTCGTCTTCGAACGAGCCGTCGTCTTCTTGATCGGCCGTCCGCTCCGTGCCGTTCTCGCCGTACGTCTCAGGCGCAGGCTCGACGACCTCGAGGGCCTCGTTCTCCTGCAGCTCGTTCTCGATGAGCTCGCGGAGATCCATCGCAGGCAGCTGCAGGATCTCGATGGACTGGATGATCTGCGGCGCCAATCGCAGTTGCTGCGAGAGCTTCAGATTGAGGCCGAGTTCGAGTCGCATCGCGCTCCACTCTACCGCGTGTTGCACCGTCGTCGCAAACGCGAGTCAGGTGTGTAGACACGTCTCGCACGATCGAAAAATAGCTTGACGGACCCCTGTGGATGCCGTGGCGCGCGCTTTCGCACGTGCAGATCCGAACGTTCCGCCATGCAGGCGGCGCGGGAGGCGCAAGGCGCGTCGCTCAACCCTCCACGCGGCGACGACCATCGAACGCATCGGCGATCACCGACGCGTTCTGATACTCGATCTGACCGCCTGTCGGCAGACCGCGTGCAAGCCGCGTGATGCGCGGACGGCCGTCCACCTGGACACCGCGGACGGCCTCGACGACGGCAAGCGCGGTGCCGTCGCCCTCGAGATCGGGGTTGGTCCCGATGCAGACTTCGGCGACGTCCGTGTGACGCGCACGCGCGGCGAGTCCGGCGAGGTCGAGCGCCGTCGCGTCGACGCCTTCGAGCGGGCTCAGACGCGCACCGAGGACGAAGTAGAGGCCGCGGTAGCTCCCTGCGGACTCCACCGCCGTCAGATCGCGCGGCGTCTCGAGCACGAGCAGCAGCGTGCGGTCGCGGGTGGCGTCGGCGCAGACGGGACACGGGTCGGACTCGGAGGGCGCGCGACAGAGTGAGCAGGGCCGGATGCGCTCGCGCGCTGCGCGGATCGCGTCGGCAAGCGCCAAGGCGTCGGCTTCGGGCACGCGCAGCAGGTGATGGGCCAGACGGGAGGCGCTCCGCGGACCGATGCCGGGCAAGCGCTCCAGCTGCGCCATGAGCGCTTCGAGACTCTCGGGCGTCTTGGACACCATGCTAGCTCTTCCCCTCCGGCGCGTCGGCAGCGGGAGGTGCGCCGGCTTCGCCGGCACGGCGCTCGATGTTCAGCAACCTGCCGCCCGTCGCCTCCGTCACCAGCTGCACGGCGGGTGCCCGCGCAGATCTTCGCCTATGGGCTCCTGCACGGCGCTCTGCGCCTTGCGCTCGCGCAGGTCGAGGCGCAGGAACGTGCCGAAGAACTCGCGCGCGAT
>JAHEIK010000431.1 GCA_024639415.1 Planctomycetota bacterium | reverse complement strand
ATGCCCGACGATCCTCGCACCGGCAACACCCTGCTGTTCGTGCGTGAGGCGGATGCCGCCCCGGCGGTCGCCGATCCGGCCACAGGCAAGCAGCGCTACATCGACACGTATCGCTTCGTCCGCATCTACATCGCCGAGAGCAAGCGCTACCTGATCGACGAGGCCGATCGCAAGCTCGCTCGCGACCTGATCTTCTGGCGCAGCATCCCCTACCCGAGTTACGGCCAGATCGCGAACATCAGCGATCCGACGGAGCGCGCCAACACCGTCAAGGATCTCTACGAGCGCTTCGGCCACGAGTACGCCTGGGACGCCGGCAAGCCCGTGGACCAGGCCTTCTTCCCCCTGAACGCCGACGGCTCGATCAGCACTACGCCTGAGACCGGCATGCGTATCGACCTCGACATGGACATGGTCGAGCGCGGCAAGCTCGTCTACGCAAATGCCCAGCTCGCCCGGACGGACCCGGATTCAGGACCCCGGCGCGCGATCTTCACGGTCGATCAGCCCGAGACGTGGGTTCCGGACGGCTTCGAGGTGAAGATCGTCGGAGCGTCGGGCTCCCGGAAGGTCTGGTGCCATCTCGTGATCGAGACCCAGGCCGCGAAGGGCAAGGTCGCGACGCACGCCTCGACGGTGATAGCCAGCACGCGCGATCTGTAGCGCGGCCACAGCCCCACAGGGCGGCCGCACTCGCGGGCAACGCATGATGCGGCGCCCGGCCTCGACTACAGGAGGGCCTCGACCACAGGAGGGAAGGGACCGGTCCCTAGCTCTCGCTCTCCTCCTGCCCCTCTTCGAGCTCTTCCTCGGTGGGGTCCAGATAGCGCTTGGCGATGGCGTCGTGATCCTCTTCCTCCGGCGGACGGTCCTTCAGGCGGGCCTTCTTCTCGCGGCGCTTCTGCGCCTTGCGCCGCTCGCGGGCGCGTTTGGAGGGGGAATCGGACATGGTGACACCTCGCTGTTGCTGCCCCCAGCGCGGGGGGATGGACCCGGAGGTCGCATGAAACCGAGCGCCTCGGAGGCAACTCGGGCTACAGGTTCTCACAGAATTGCGGGATGCACATGGACGTTCCAAGCGCCGCCCGAAACGGCCCGAGGGCGACCAGAGCGGCCTCCCGGGCAGTCGGATCGGCCCCGGCGCTGTGACCACACGGAGGGAACGCCGTGCGCAATCGGGGGACTTCTGGCATGCGGGTGATTCCGCGGCGAGGATCGTGCGATGCCGCGAGGCAATCCCTGGAACCGTGCCGCATGCAGCCCACCAAGGTCGTCTTTCGCCGTGGCGCGTCGGCTGAGTTCGTCGCCGAGGTGAAGCAGCGCGTAGCCGACTACTTCCGGGACGGCGGTATCTCCGACAAGGCGAACGCGGCGATGGTCGCGAAGACCATCTTGATCCTCCTCTTCACCTTCGGCTGCTACGGCCTGCTCTACACGGGCTGGTTCGGCCCGTGGAGCATGCTCGGGCTGGCGATGCTGACCGGCGTCGGCTGGGCCGGGATCGGTTTCTGCATCGGGCACGACGCCATCCACGGCGCCTACTCCAACAAGCCCTGGGTGAATCGCCTGCTGGGCATGAGCTTCGAGATCCTCGGCGCGAGCAGTTACATGTGGCGCCTGACCCACAACGGCATCCACCACACCTGGACCAATGTGGCGGGCGTCGACGAGGATCTCGTCGTCACCCCCGTGCTACGGCTCACGCCGCACTCGGAGCGTCAGTGGTTCCACCGCTTCCAGACGCTCTTCGCGCTACCGGCGTACGCCACCGCGACGCTCTTCTGGGTCTTCGCGAAGGACTACAAGTACTTCTTCGCCCACCGCCTGGGCCCCCACCGCGGCAAGCGGCACCCGCCGCGCGCCTGGGTCGGCCTGATCGCGGGCAAGATCCTGCACTACGGCTGGACGATCGTCCTCCCGTTCCTGCTGCTCGACGTCACGTGGTGGCAGTTCGTCATCGGCTACCTGGCAATGCACCTCACGGCCGGGGTGATCCTGGGCGTCATCTTCATGCTCGCCCACGTCGTCGAGCAGGTCGAGTACCCCAAACCCGACGGCGAAGGGCAGCTCGAGGACGCCTGGATGGTGCATCAGCTCCGCACGACGGCCGACTTCGCGCGCCGCAACCGGTTGCTCGGCTGGTACGTGGGAGGCCTGAACTTCCAGGTGGAGCATCACCTGTTCCCGAAGGTCTGCAGCGTCCACTACCACAAGATCAGTCCGATCGTCGAGGAGGTGGCGCGCAAGCACGGCGTCCCGTTCAATGACAATCCGACGTTCTTCGGAGCCCTGGGTTCGCACTTCCGCATGCTGAAGAAGCTCGGGCGCCCCGTGGCCAAGGAGTCGGCCACACCGGCGTAGTCTCGCTCGTCCTACGCGGCGGATGGGATGCCGTAGAATCTGCCGCCCGCAGGAGGGCGCCCATGGGCACGAAGGACAAGCGCGTCGACGCCTACATCAAGCAGGCTGCTCCGTTCGCACGCCCGATTCTCGAGCGCATCCGTGACGACTACCACAAGGCCTCGGGCAAGATCAGCGAGGACGTGAAGTGGGGCGTGCCGGCGTTCGTCCACCAAGGCCTCGTCGGCGGCATGGCGGCCTTCAAGCGGCACGTCAGCTTCGGCTTCTGGCGCGCGGACGAACTGCCCGATCCGGAGGACCTCTTCGGAGGCAAGGGCGGCAGCCTCTTCACGGCCAAGGTCTCGGATCTGAAGGATCTTCCGACACGCACCACGTTGCGCGGCTATGTGAAGCGAGCCGTCGCGCTCAATGCGCAAGCCGGCGCGCGTGCCACACCGAAGAAGAAGGGCGCGCGGAAGCCGGCGCCCAAGACACCCCCGGACCTCGCGGCCGCGCTCGAGAAGAACGCCAGGGCCCGCAAGACCTTCGAGGACTTCCCGCCCAGCGCAAGGCGCGACTACGTCGAGTGGATCACCGAGGCCAAGCGCGAGGCCACGCGGGCGAAGCGCCTGGCCACGACCCTCGCGTGGCTCGGCGAAGGCAAGCGCCGGCACTGGAAGTACGAGAACTGCTAGGCCCTCCAGCGTGACGTCGGCGCGGGATTCTGGCGCAGGACGCTGCGAGATTTCCCGCGCTTCGCCCCTGCTCGAGGGCACCTGCGGCTGGCTGCGCACGCGCACGGGGTTTGCAACCTCGGGGTCCACCCTGTGTGATCCTGCCCCACGGCAGGCCGCGCCACACGGCAGGAGGCGACGATGAATCTACCCACCTTTCTCCAGATCCTGAAGTCGCTGGGCGTGGCCCTCTTGGTGGCCGGCATCCTCTTCGGCATGGCCATTGGCTGGGACGCCGACGACGGAGTGCGGGGCCTGTGGATCGCCACCGCCGTGGTGTTCTTCGCCACCGCAGTGGGCCTGCTCGCTGCCGGCGCCCTGCGCGACATCGGCGGTCGTCCCGACACGGCCCCGACGGCCTACTGGGTCGGGCTCGCCTCGAGTTGGGTGCTCATGCTGCTGGGCACGGCACTCGTGGTCCTGCCGGGCTTCGTCGGGCTGGTGCCGTACGTGCTCTGGGTCGCAGCCCACGCGGCGGGTCAGTTCGTGTTGCACGTGGTGGCCTTCCGCAAGGAGGACCCCGACGAGGTCGCGCGGCGCACCAAGCTCAACGCCGGCATGACGCCCTGAGGCGCAGCGGGCCGCGGCTGGATTCACGGACACGCGCACTCCGCCGACCAAGACGCTGTCGTGTAGGGGCATCCCGAGGTCCGCCGCAGGCGGGCGGAGTGGTTGCCCGGCCCGTGCGTTGTCGTGGGTCTCTCGCGGGAACGGGTGGTCGGGCAACCACTCACCCTTCGCGGACTCAGGGCTCGGGATGCCCCTACAGCCTCCTGGCGGACGTGATGCTG
>JAHEIK010000430.1 GCA_024639415.1 Planctomycetota bacterium | reverse complement strand
CAAGCTCTCCAGGCGCTTGCGCAGCGCAGGGTCGAGCGTGCGCGAGGCGTCTTGGTCGTTCTGCACCTCACGCAGCCGGGGCTGCGCCGGGGCGGCAGGGGCGGCCACGCCGTCGGAGAGCACGCGCCGGATGCGGTCGGCATTCGATTCCACTGGCCCAGATGCTACCGGTGGGGGTCTACGCACTTTCCGTCTGCGAGGTCCCCACTTCAGGCTGCGAGATCGGACGTCGATGGGGTAGAGGAAGAGCTATGTGCCGCCTCGCCGTCTACATGGGACCGCCGATCCGACTTGCGGCCCTCCTCTCGCGCCACGAGCACAGCCTCGTGGCCCAGGCCCAGCACAGCCTGGAGGGCGCCGAGTCCGTCAACGGCGACGGCTGGGGCGTCGCCTGGTACCGGCCCGAGCTGTCCAGCCGGCCGGAGCTCTTCAAGGACGTCACACCGGCCTGGCGCTCCACACGGCTGCCGGAGATCGCCCAGGGCCCGCGCAGCGGCTGCATCCTCGCGCACGTACGGGCGGCCACCGGGGCCCTGAGCGTGGAGCAGGTGAACTGCCACCCCTTCACCTGGGGTGACCTCAGCTTCATGCACAACGGCGCGATCGAGGAGTTCGAGCGCCTCAGGCCCTCCCTCGTGGAGAGCCTCTCACTGCGCGCCCGCCGTGCCGTCCGGGGCACGACGGACTCCGAGCTCCTGTTCGCGTTGCTCACCGACCATTGGCTGCGGCTGCATGGCACCAGGCCGCTCCAGCGCCTCGCGAAGGCGACCCGCCGCACCATCGCGCAGCTGAACGGGCTGCGCGGCGTCTGCGGCATCGGGGAGCCGTCGTTCCTGAACTTCGCGGTCTCCGATGGCTGCCGCACCGTCGTGTCGCGCGCGACGGCCGGCTCCGGCGCCGAGCCTCGCTCGCTCTACCTGCTCGAGGGGCGTCGCGTGCCGGGCGGCCCGGGTACGAGCGGCATCGAAGAGCCGTACGTCGTCGTGGCCTCCGAACCGCTGGAGGCTGCCTGGTCCTGGCAGCCGGTCGCCGCGAACAGCCTCGTGCTGATCGACGAGGCGCGGCGCGTGACGACGAGCCGCGTGCGCCTGTCGTCCTCCGGTCAGCGCGTTGCCTAGTCGTCTCGCCTAGTCGTCGTTGTCGTAGACGACGAGCCGCTCGCGCTCGACCTGCCAGCTCATGATGTGGGGCTGCAGCACGTGATCGAGCACCTTGGGCACGGGCGTCTTGCCGAGCCGCATGGTCACGCGCGCCTGCTCCAGCCGCTTGCGGCAGCTGCGGTCGACGCTCAGGATCTTGCCGGCGGCCTGCGCCGCGTGCTGCAGCACGACGAGCGCGTCTTCATCCTCCCACGTCGCGTTCTCGATGAACTTGTCCGCGAGCGGCAGCATGTAGACCTTCTTCTTCTCGGGCTCCGGCTTGGCCACCTCGACCGTGGCGCTTGCCTTCGCGCTCGCAGTGCCGGCGGGCGGATCGGGCAGTTCCGACGAGGGCGTGGTGCGCTTGCGCGCATCCTTCTCGATGGCGGCGTCGATGTCCGACGGAGGCGTCGGCTCGCTGCCGGTGAAGATCCACCAACTGGCGAGCGCGGCGACGAGGATGACGATCGTCAGGGGCAGGGGCTTCATGCGGCGACCTCCTACGGGGGCCCGGGAATCCTACGGGCCGTGGTGGGTCGGGCCGTGCTTGGGACCGGGAGGGTGTGAGGCCGTGCCGCTTCAGGCCGGGAGCGTGGCGCGCGCCGGGGCGTCGCCCGACGGGGAGCCGACCCCGTCGAGCAGCAACTCCACCAGGCGCAGAGCGAGTCCCTTGGCCTTGCCTCCCACCTCCTGCTCGGGGCCCACGCACGAGGGACAGCCGGACGGGCAGGCGCACGAGAGCAGCCGCTCGCGGGCTCCGCGCAGCAGGTCGGGGAAGAGGGGATGGAGCGCCTCGGCCAGGCCGATGCCGCCCGAGTACTGGTCGTAGAGGAAGATCGTCGGGTCGAACTTTTCCGGGGGCTTCTCGCGCGGCTGGCCGGGGATCGCCGGGTGCATGAACCACTCGCTGCGCTGGTCGCCGATGACGACGCCCATGTCGCGGCCGTCGCACATCAGCAGCAGCGACGCGAGTCCGTGAAGCAGGTTGGACAGCCCGTGCAGCGCGTCGACGAGGTCGCTCTGCGGCACGGTGTCCGGCACGCCCAAGGCACGGATGACCTTTGGCGGGATGGTGATCCACGACGACTGCGTGTGGTAGATGTCCTCGGGCAGGAGGATGTCGCCCCAGCCGAGGTTCTCCTGGGTGTAGAACTTGATCTTCTTGTAGCCGATCGCCTTGCGGATGACCTCGACCTCGCCGTACTGAGCGCCGGCTTCGCGCTCCGGCGGCTTGTCGCGCAGCACGTGCAGCACCTTGACCTTCGCGTAGCTCTGCGCGTCGGTGTAGTACTCCGACTCGACCTTGCGCACGAAGGCCTTGCGGCGGTCCCAGTCGAGCTTGTCCACGTGGTACTGCTCGGACTGCACCATGTAGATGGCGCCTTCGTAGAGCGTGGTGAAGGCCCAGCTGTAGTCGACCTCGGCGATGACCTCGTTCTGCCGCATGCCGGAGGGGCTTGCCGTCGTGTCGACCACGACGAAGTTGGTCGACGTCACGCTGCGCAGCGAGATGTCCGTCGCCGGGTAGGAGTCGGCCGACCAGTGCCAGCGACCGCCCGTGTGGCGCACGACGCCGTGCTCCTCGAGCCAGCCGAGCACGCCCTCGACGTCGGCCGCGGCACTATCCGGGCGAGCACTGCCGTCACCGAACGCCTCGCCGTCCTCGATCGGCAGCTCGAACGCGGCGCACTTGAGGTGGCTCACGAGGATCTGCAGGTTGTCGGGGTTGATCTGCGCGCTCTCGGGGGAGGCGTCGAGGAGGAACTCCGGATGGTCGGCCAGGTACTGGTCGAGCGGGTGCGAGCGCAGGATGAGCACGCCGGCGGAGGCGCCCTGACGCCGACCGGCACGGCCTGCTTGCTGGCGCGTGCTGGCGACGGTGCCCGGGTAGCCGGCGATCACGCACGCATCGAGCGCGCCGATGTCGATGCCCAGCTCGAGCGCGTTCGTCGACACCACGCCGAGGATCGACCCGTCGCGCAGGCCGCGCTCGATGCTGCGGCGCTCGCGCGGGAGATAGCCGCCGCGGTAGCCGACGATGCGGGGCACGCGGTCGACGCGCGGGCGGAAGAGGTCCTTGAGGTACTTGGTCATGACCTCGGTGACGGTGCGCGAGCCGGCGAAGACGATCGTGTGCACCATCGAGCGCAGGAACTTGCTCGCCACGCGCCGCGCGATGCCGAGGTAGGAGGCACGCAGGCCGAGCGCATGGTTGGCAATCGGCGGGTTCACCATCATGAAGTGGCGCTCGCCCAGGGGCGCGCCGTTCTCCTCCACGAGCTCGACCGGCAGCTCGAGCAGGCGCTCGGCGAAGTCCTTGGCGTTGGCGATCGTCGCGCTGGAGGCGATGAAGATCGGGTCGGAGCCGTGGAAGCGGCAGACGCGGCGCAGCCGGCGCAGCACGTTGCCCAGATGGCTGCCGAACACGCCGCGGTAGGTGTGCAGCTCGTCGATGACGACGTACTTGAGGTTCTCGAAGAGCCGCATCCAGCGCGCGTGATGCGGCAGGATGGCCGAGTGCAGCATGTCCGGGTTGGACAGGATCACGTGGGCGCGGTCGCGCACCATCCGGCGCTCGGACGGGGGCGTGTCGCCGTCGTAGACCGCAGCGCCCAACGCGACGCCCAGATCGGCTGGAGACGCTGCCTCGGGCGTATCCGCAAGCGTTCCCTGCATGAGGGCCTGCAGCTCGGCGGATTGGTCCCGCGAGAGCGCCTTCGTGGGGAA
>JAHEIK010000429.1 GCA_024639415.1 Planctomycetota bacterium | reverse complement strand
TGCTTGCGCAGCCATGCGCGCTCGCCGTCGGTGACTTCGTCGTACGTGTGGATCTCGATGTCGAGCTTCTGGAGCAGTCCGTGCACGGTCTGGAACGTCTGGCGCTTGCGCAGCTCGAGCTCGCGAACGAGCTCGATCGCCTCCTGCACCTGCATCTCCGGCGTGCGGCCGTCGACGGTCAGCTCGGTCATGCCCGCGCCGATCTGCTGCTTCAGGCCGCCGACGCGCTTCATGAAGAACTCGTCGAGGTTCGAGCTGACGATCGCGAGGAACTTGAGGCGCTCGAGCAGGGGCACGCGGTCGTCCGACGCCTCGTGCAAGACGCGGAAGTTGAAGTTGAGCCACGTCAACTCGCGATTGAGGTAGTACGCGTGCTGCTTCAGGTCGTGCTTGCCGTCCGGCCCGGGCTCCGGCACGGGGACGGCCGAGCCTGGGGTACGGGCAGCCTGCCGCACCCGCCGCGTCCGTGTGGCGCGCTTCTTCGGGGCGGGCGCAGGCGTGGGAGTGTCCGTGCGCACTGACGACGCGGAGGTTCCCTCCGCGCCCTCCTTCTTCGGGGTCGGGTCCATCTGATTGGGCTCGCTGGTGAGGTCAGTCGTCGGCGCCGGCCGTGACGGGGAGGGAGGCGCTTTCACCAAGTCGCCGTTCCAGGGCATCGCACACGGCCTCGAGGACGCGGAGACGAGCGTACCGTTTGTCGTTGCCCTCGACCAGTACCCACGGCGCGGTCTTCGTGCTCGTGCGCTCGACCATCTCGTTCACGGCGATCTCGTACTCGTCCCACTTCTCGCGGTTGCGCCAGTCCTCGTCGGTCAGCTTCCACTGCTTGTGCGGCGTCACGCGGCGCTCTTCGAAGCGGCGCGCTTGTTCGTTCTTCGTTATGTGCATCCAGAACTTCAGCACCACGTCGCCGTGGTCCACGAGCTGCTGCTCGAAGTCGTTGATCTCGGCGTAGGCGCGACGCCACTCGACTTCGCTTGCGAAGCCCTCGACGCGCTCGACCAGCACGCGGCCGTACCAGCTGCGGTCGAAGACCGTGACGCGGCCCGCGCGCGGAAGGTGCCGCCAGAAGCGCCACAGGTAGTGCTGCGCCCGTTCTTCGTCCGTCGGCGCGGCGATGGAGATGACCTGGTAGTTGCGTGCGTGAAGGCCGGCGATCATGCGTCGGATCGCGCCGCCCTTGCCGCCTGCGTCCCAGCCTTCGAAGACGAGGTTCGTCGACACGCCTTCTTCGCGCGCCCGTCGCGAGAGCATCGTCATGCGGCCCTGCAGCTCGCGCAGGCTGGTCTTGTACTCCCGCTTGCTCACGGTCTTCGTCATGTCGAGCTGGTCGAGCACCGTCGACGTGGCGGGGAGTCCGAACGTGTCGGCCTCCTTCTTCTTGCCGCTGGCCTTCTTCTGTGCCTCGGACGACTTCTTCGCAGCGCGCTTGGCGTCCCGCTTCTTGTGGCGCTGCAGCTTGGCCACCTCTTCGAGGCGGCGATTGAGCGCTTCGAGGATCGTCGAGGCGACGCGCAGCGTGCGGAAGTACTCGTCCTCGCCTTCGACGATCGTCCAAGGCGCGAAGCCGGTGCTCGTGCGCTTCAGCAGTTCCTCGGCCGAGTTGACGAAGCTGTCGTACTTCTCCCAGTGCTCCCAGTCGCTCTTGCGCACGCGCCAGCTGGAGAGCGGGTCGGCCTCCAGCTCCTCGAAGCGACGCTTCTGCGCGTCCTTGCCGAGGTGCAGCCAGAACTTCAGGATGAGCGCGCCGTCGTTGGCCAGCGTGCGCTCGAAGTCCACGATCCGCTCGAGCTCAACGCTGAAGTGGTCTCGCGTGCAGCGCCCGAAGACGTCGTCGAGGAACGGGCGCGAGTACCAGGCGCTCATGAACACGCCGATGTGGCCCTTGGGGGGCAGGTCGCGCCAGTAGCGCCAGTTCTCCGGGCGCTCGCGCTCTTCCTGGGTCGGCTCGTCGTACGCGCGCGTCACCACGCGGCGCGCGTCGAACCAGGTGTTGAGCAGGCTCGCCGTCGCGCCCTTGCCCGCCTTGTCGACGCCGCTCAGCAGGATCACGACTGGGAAGTCCGCCTCGGCGAGGCGTCGCTGCACTTCGAGCAGCTTCTGGCGCATGAGCGGCGTGCGCTCTTTGAATTCGGCCTTGGAGACCTTCTGGCCGAGTTCTGCAGCTTCGAACATGGGCTACTCCTGCTTCGATCGCTTGGTGGGACGCTGCCGGGGCTCGCGCGGCGTGACGACCAGGGTCTGCTTGGACGCCACCGAGCGGCGGTAGCCGAGCAGGTGGAATACCTCGAGCGCGAACCAGCGGGCTCGGCGACGGTCCACGGTGAAGGCGCCGGGCACGTCGGGATGGCGCTTCACACCCGGCAACCAGTGCACGATCCGATCGGTGCGCACGTGCCGGAGCAAGGCGCTGATGCGCAACCAGAAGGTGCGCACCCGGCGGATGATGAAGAACCCATCCTCGCCCTGAGCCTGGTAGAGCGGCATCAGGATCAGTCCGTTCTCGGGCGACGTGATGACGTGGTCCCCGTTGTGGGCCAGCTCTTCGCCGCTGCGCACGCGCTGGAAGCTCGTGTAGCCGGGCCGCATGCGGAACGGCGAGCCGCTCTCGACCGGCTCGCGGTAGCGCACTTCGACGACCTCCGGCAGGTCCTTCGATATGGCGTGTAGGAGCTTGCGCGAGGCGGCGATCTCCGGCCGCGACCCGGGTGCCAGGACGCCCGCCGCCTCGAGCGCCAGCCAGGCCGCTGCCTCGGCGCGGTCCACGCTGCCGGGGTCGCTGTGCTGTCCGGACTCGAAGCCGACCGCCGGCACGCCGCGCTCGATCCAGTAGCCGAGCATCGTGCCCGCCAGCTCCTCTTCGAGGCCCAGCACGTGCGGTGCGGGGATCTCGAAGGCCAGCTTGCGGTTGGCCAGCGTGTCGTCCATCGTCACGAAGGGCGGCCCGCCGCCGGACGTGGAGTGCAGGTCGAGGATGGCCGCGTAGCCCGGCGCGGCGTCGACGGCTTCCGCGATCAGCGTCTCGAGCTCGAGCAGCTCAGCGTCCTCGTCGCGGAGGGACTCCTCGCCGGCATGCACGCGTGCGAGGCGGTCCGGGCGCCAGGCGCGGTTGAGGTCATGGCTGAGGTAGCGCTCGTCGACGGCGAGTCCGCTGCGGTTGCCGCTGAGCGCCAGCAGGCGCCCGCATAGCCCCGTCGGGTCCGCGCGCAGGCGCTGCACGATGCGCAGCAGGCCGTGCACGCCGGACGGCTCGTTGCCGTGGATCCCGCCGACGCACACCAGGGTCGGGCCGCCCAGCTCCGCGCCGACGTCGCCGAGGATGCGCGGCAGATCGCCCAGGGATCTGCGCTGCTCGGGAACGTCGAGGAGGTCGCTCATGCAACTCCGGGGCGAGTGCCGCAAAAGTGCGTATTTTCACCCAGACGTGCGGACGAATCCGCAAATCGAGGCGGTCGGACGCCGGATATCAGGCCCGGCTTCGTGTCTGTACCCACTCCTGCAAAACCCGCAGCAGACCGTAGCGCCGACCGCGGAGGATCGAGAGTCTTGCGCCAGCGGCGAGGTCGCGCGGCCGTTTTGGGGACCCCGCCGGCCCGTGCGCGGGACCCTCCCGAAGCCGCACGGGTCGCGATGCCCCTACGGCAGATCGGGCACGGGTCCGGGACGTGGCGGTACGAGGTGCCGTAGGGGCGATCCCGAGCGAGACACCGCAGGTGTCGAAGCGCAGTGGTCGCCCGGCCCGTGCGTGGTCGTGGGACCCTCCCGAAGCCGCACGGGTCGGGCAACGACTCCCCTGCGCCAGGCACGGGGTCGCGATGCCCCTACGGCAGACCGGCTGAGGGAAACAGGATGCCCTACAGGCTCGCGTGCTCGTCCA
>JAHEIK010000071.1:9105-12525 GCA_024639415.1 Planctomycetota bacterium | reverse complement strand
GCGGTTCCGCCACGGGTGCCGGAGCGGGCGTGGGCGCCGAGCCACCGCCCGGCAGCCAGGGATCGTCCCCCGTGCTGCTGGGGGGCTGCACGGCCGGGGGCTGCATCGCCGGGGGCTGCACGGCCGGGGGCTGCACGGCCGGGGGCTGCATCGCCGGGGGCTGTACTGCCGGAGGCTGCGAAGCGGCAGGCGCAAGGGGTGTGTAGCTGGGGCGGGCACCGGGCACCATCGGCTCGACAACGCGCGTGCCGTCGGGCAGCAGGCGCACGACGACGTCGTCGCCTGACGTCCACGTCGGCGGCGGCGGGGCAGGCGGAACACCCGTGCCGGGTACCCACGGCTCACGCGGCGCCTCGGCGATCGGTCCGCGCACGGGAGGCGGCTGCACGACGGGAGGCTGGACGCTCGGCGGCTGCATCACGGGCGGCTGCACGACGGGCGGCTGCGTCGGCAGGCTCGGCTGGCTCGGGAAGCTCTCGCCCATGGCCAGCGGCAGATCCGCGGGACGCGGATCGAGCGGCAAGCCCTCGGGGCGCCCGTCGGGCGCAAGGCCGGACAGCGAGGTCTGGTCGAGGTACTCGTCTCTCAACTCAACCCCGTCGGGCAGCGTCAGCTCGGCACTGTCGGGCAGCGTCAGCTCGGCACTGTCGGGCGTACGGCCGGACAGCGAGGTCTGGCATGCCGCCAGTGGCAGGACGAGCAGGAGCAACGCGAGCGTAACGGGCCGGGCCTGCACTCCACGGGAGGCGCTCCGGACGGTTCGCGAAGGCTGGCCGTCGTCATGCATGGAAAGAGATCCTTGCTGCTTTCTCATCGAGACGTACCTAACGATCCCAGGTTCCCATTTTGCGCGAAAGCCGTCATTGGACCGTCACCGTCTTGGCGAGGTTCCGCGGCTGGTCGACGTCGCAGCCGCGCAAGCGCGCGGTCTCGTAGGCCAGCAGCTGCAGGGGGACGACATTCACGACCGGTGCGATCAGCGGGTGCACGCTGGGCACCCAGAGAACGAAGTCCGCCAGCTTCTCGGCGTCGACGTCTCCATCGGTCGCGACGAGCAGGATCTCCCCGTCGCGAGCACGCACTTCCCGCACGTTGCCGATCATGCGATCGCGCGTCGGGCCCTCCGTGGCGATGGCCACCGTCGGCATCTCCCGCGACACGAGCGCGATCGGACCGTGCTTCATCTCGCCGGCGGGATAGCCCTCGGCGTGGATGTAGCTGATCTCCTTCATCTTGAGCGCGCCCTCGAGCGCTGTGCCCGCGTCGTAGCCGCGGCCGAGGAACAACATGTCCCCGGCACGCCGGACGTCACGGGCCGCTTCACGGACGCCGTCGAAGCGGCCGAGCACGGCTCGCACGTCGTCCGGGAGGCGCTTCAACGCGGGGGCGAGTTCCTGCAGATGGCGGCCGTCCCCGCCACGCGCCTGGGACGCGCGCAGGGCCAGGAGCAGCAACGCGCAGAGCATCTGCGTGTACACCTTCGTCGACGCGACAGCCACCTCGGGACCCGCATGGATGTCGAGGACGCCGTGCACGGCGCGGCCGATCACGCTCTGACGCACGTTGAGCACGCCCAGCGTGTGCGCGCCCCCATCGATCGCGGCTTGGGCGGCGATCTTCGTGTCCATCGTCTCGCCCGACTGGGAGAGCGCGATCGCAAGCACCCGGTCGTTGAGACGCGGTGCGCGCGCCTCGTACTCGTGAGCCATCACGGCGCGCGCGGGGATGCCCGCGATGCTCTCCAGCACGTACGCTCCGTACAGGCACGCGTGGAACGCCGTCCCGCAGCCGATCAGGTCCACACGCTCGAACCGGCGCCATTGGTCATCGGTGATGCCCACGTCGTCCAGGCGCACCGCACCACGCTCGGCGTCCACGCGCGACGCGATGAGCTCGTAGATGCGGTCCGGCTGCTCGTGGATCTCCTTGAGCATGAAGTGCGGATACCCGTCCTTGCCGATGTCCCGCTCGCTGTGGTCGATGGGCCGCGTCGCGTACTCGACCTCGCCTCCATCCGCACCGAAGAGACGCACGCTGTCGGGCGTCACGAGGGCGATCTGATCCTCGCCCAGCTCGATGACGGCGTCCGCCCGTCCGACGAGCGGACGGAGGTCCGAGGCCACGAGATTCTCTCGCACGCCGAGGCCGATGAGCAGCGGCGAACCGCGTCGGACGGCGACGAGGGTGGAGGGCAGCGACGCATGCTGGATGGCGAGCGCGAACGCACCGTGGCACGTCTCGAGGAGGCTGCGCGCCGCAGCGACGGCGTCGCCCTCGAAACTGCGCGCGAAGAGGTGCGCGAACACCTCCGTGTCGGTGTCGGAAGCGAAGACGACGCCCTCACCCTCGAGTCGCTCGCGCAAGGCCAGGTCGTTCTCGAGGATGCCGTTGTGGACTACCGCCACCTGCTCACCGGCGTCGTGCTGCGGATGTGCGTTCGGCATGTTCGGCACGCCGTGGGTTGCCCAGCGCGTGTGACCGATGCCGGCCGTGCCCGCCAGCTCATCGGGATTCCAGCGCGGCGCCAGGTCTTCGATACGCCCCTGATCCTTGCGGATCCGCAGACTGCCGTCGTTCCAGATGCTCACGCCCGCGGAGTCGTAGCCGCGGTAGGAGAGCAGCCGGATCCCTTGCACCAGGACGGGCAGGGCCTGCGAGCTGCCGGTGTAGCCGATGATGCCGCACATGCGGTGGGTTCCTCCTGTAGTCCCGTATGTCACCATGCGGCCCGGGGGCCGCAAGGACTGGGCTCTCCCGGGAACGCCCATACCCCCTGTCATCGGCCATCGGGGCCCCTGACCCCAGACAGAAGGCTGCTGGGAGGGCGCGGCCCGCGCGGGGAGGGCCCGGGGCGTGTCGCCGGGGCCGTGTGGCCGGGAGCCGGCAGGGCGCGTCGCGCTCGGCGGCCGCGCTCCGCGCTACCTGCGGGCCCGCACCGTCGCCCGCACGGGCACGGTCACGAGCGGCTGCAGCGCATCGTCCGTGTGGATCTGCAGGAGCGCCTCGAGCAGCCCCTCGCCCCGGCTCTTGCCGTCGTACTTCACGGCGACCCACCAGCCGCGCTTGTCCTTGCCGAACGTGGCTGTGAAGCCTGGGCCTGCCGGCCCGATCGTGGCGCCCGGACGCGCCACCACGTCGACCTTGGTGATCTTGAACTCGATGCCTGCCACCGGGGACTCGATGCGCGCGGTCGTCGGCGCGCGCGGCAGGCTCGCCTGGACGAAGCCGAGCGAGATGACCCGGGTTTTCGAGCGGATGCGCGGCACGACATGGATGTGCGCACGCACGTCGATGCGCTTGCGGTCCGGATGGTCGGTCGTGATCGCAAGTAGGTCGTTGACTGCGCCGAGCTTCGAATAGCCGGGATGCGTGATGCGCACCATCAGCTTGTGGTAGCGCGGGTCCTTCACCTGCTCGACC
>JAHEIK010000071.1:5913-9095 GCA_024639415.1 Planctomycetota bacterium | reverse complement strand
CGGCGTGCGCTCACGACCTCCAGCACCTTGAAGGGCGAGTCGCTGCGCAGGATCATCGTGCGCGTGGCAGGGCTCTTGGGGGGCACGTTGCCGAACTGCACGTAGCGCGGCTCACTCAGCAGGCCCGCGCTCACGTCCATCTTCACGCGGAAGGAACGACGCGGAGACTTGGCATCGTTGCAGAGCACCGAGACGGTCTTGCGCAGGATGCCCACGCGTCCCGTGGTGTCGGCGACGAGGCGAACCCGGCCTGCTTCGCCCGGCTCGTAGCGCTTCTTCTCGCCGATGAGGGCCACCTTCAAGCAGCCGCAGCCGGTCGACACCTTGCCGATGCAGAGCGGTCCCTTGCCGGTGTTCTTGAAGGTCACCTCGTGCTCGATCTTGACGCCCTGCTTGAGCAACCCGAGATCGAGTTCGCCGCCCTCGAGAGAGAAGACCAACTCCGGAGGGTTGTCCGGATCCAGCGGGCCGCAGGCGGAGAAGTCGCCGGCGGGCCTCGTGGGCCCGCGGCCTGCTCCGCCGAAGACCTCGAGGTCCGAGCGGCCCTGCGCACGTGCGGCGCGCGGGTCCGTCGACCCGGGCGTGTCGTCCTCGCCACGATTCGCCATGACGATGACCGCCGTCATGACGGCGGCGCAGGCGACGCTGCAGAGCACGGCCACCCACAGGCTGCGGGAGGAGAAGAAGCGCTTCTTCTGGGCCTCGGGGGCCGAGTCGGCGCCCGGCGCACCATCGGAGGTCGTATTGCTGGTCATCTCGGTCGTCATGGGCACACCATCGTATCGACTGTTTGCGCTCTGGGGACGAACGCAGAAGGCCATGCCGTGGTTCCCGCTACTTCTTGGGGCCCGGCTTCCTGGGACCTCGAGCGCCCTTGGCGGGACTCTCCGGCTCATCCGCAGGCTCCCAGTCGTCGGGCACGACCGTCTTGCGGTCGTCGGGCACAGTGTGGTGGTCCACGGCCGGGAGGTACTTGCTGGCGTAGCCCTCGAGGAAGCCGTGGCTGTTCTCCGCGTCGTGACACGGGATGCACGTGCTCTCCATCTCGGGCTTGGTCACGTTGGGACCGCCTTCGCCAAAGAGCGAGAGGTCCCAGGGATCCTTCACGTGCTCGCCGCCGGGGCCGTGGCAGTTCTCACAGCCGACGCCGCCGAGGTACGGCGTCTTGTCCGGCGTACGGAACGCAGTGTCCGTCACGTACCAGCTCTGCGGCCCCGCGCGCTTCCAGCCTACGACGTGGCAGCGGATGCACTCGGGATCCCAGTGGTAGTTCTGCTTCTCGAGCGTCTCCAGCGCGAGGCTGTGCTCCGAGCGCTTCCAGTCCTTGTAGATCGCGGCATGGCAGCCGGCGCAGGCGCTGGAGCCCACGTAGCCGGCGCCGGGATCGACGCCGCGCACGAAGCGCTGGAGGTAGTCGCGGCTCTTGACCATCTCGCGGTAGAGGTCGTCGAGCGCAACCACCGTCTCGGCAGCTTCCTTGCCGTACTTCTCCCACTGCGGGACGAGCTCGATGCGCCTGTAGCTCAGCACCCAGCCCGCGCCGTCCTCCACCTGCTCCAGATCGATCACGCCGACGGCCTTGCCGAGATCGCCGACCTCGACGATGACGGGCTCGCGTCCGAGGCCGATGGGCACCCGGTCCAGTCGGTGCGTTCCGCTCGCGGCGCCGTCGGAGAGATCGACGACGACGCCAGCACCCAGGGGCTTGAGCGCCGTCTGCACTTCGCGGGCGAGGTCCTCGGAGTCCGCGCGCACCGCGGCGACCCACAGGGTGTCCGGCTTGGGTGTGCGTGCCAGGGCCTGCGTTGCCGACATCACGGCATCGACGTAGCCCTCTACGCGCAGGCGCTCCGCCCTCTGCGGATCGATCACGCTGAAGACCCGCACCTTCAGCGGACCCGCCCCGAAGTCGGCGAACGGCACCGAGTCGACCGCAGGATTGGCGCCCGCGAGACGGACGTTCAGCGGCGGCCGCGGCAGTTCGACGTCGCTGCCGCGGGGCTGACACATCGCAGGCACCATGACGTCGGTGTCGCCAAGCAGCGCAGCAGAGAAGCCCAGCGCCTCGTACACGGCGCGCAAGTAGTCGGCCTTCGCCTCCTCCTGCTCTTCGCCATGGCCCCGCATGGACCAACCGAGCCCGATGGCGCGTACCGCACCCCGCGGTCCGCCGGGATGCTCGGGCTCGGCCCTGCGCCGCACCTGGTGCAGCACGGCCGCGGCCCGCTTGAGGCCGCCAAGCTGCGGGCTGCTGCAGCCGCAGGGCTTGAGCAGGCCGCGGTGGCCACCAGTCAGGAAGAGCCGCACGGGAGGCCGGCGAGACCACCACTCCTTGTCCAGGTGCAGCGCGGCGGGCGGCGACGCCACGGGGGGCGTGCTCCCGGCCTCGGGAGTCGGCGGCTGCGGCGTCGCCGTGCCTCCGGAGTCGTCGCCGCAGCCGCTGAAGCCGACCGCGACGGCCAGCAGCGCGACCAGGGCCGCAATGTTCGTCATGCCTCGAGCCATCGCGGCAGGATACCAACGCCCGGGGAGGTGGGAGCACTGCCGGCGCTGACGGTTCAGACGGCGCGCACGACCAAGCAGGTGACGTCGTCGTCCAGGGGCTGATCCCCCACGAAGGCAGACAGGTCCTCGAGCACGCCGTCGATCACGTGCTGCGCCGTCGCTCCGCTCCCGGCGTGGCGTACGAAGGAGGCCTGGAAGCGCGTTTCGCCGTACATGTCGCCCGCGGCGTCGTGGGCTTCGTAGATGCCGTCCGTGTAGAGGATCATCACGTGCCCCGGCTGCAGCGTCCGCGGCTCCGTGAGTCCGTAGGATGCGTCAGCCAGGATCCCTAGGACCGGCCCCGTCTTGTGCAGCTCCTCGAGGGTCCCATCCGGATGGAACACGAGCGGCGGGTTGTGTCCCGCGCTGACGTACTGCAGCTCGCGCCGCTCGGGATCGAGCGCGCCGAGGAACATCGACATGAACGCATTGTCGGGGGTATCCCGCTCGAGGAACACGTTCACGCTGCGGATGACCTCCGCCGGCTCGGGCCGCGTCAGCAGGGCGGCGTGCAGCAGGGCGCGGGTCGAGGCCATGAGCATGGCGGGCCCCAGGCCGTGGCCGCTGACGTCGCCCACGACCAGCGCGAGTCGGTTGCTGGCTCCGAAGGGGATCACGTCGTAGTAGTCGCCGCTCGT
>JAHEIK010000071.1:0-5903 GCA_024639415.1 Planctomycetota bacterium | reverse complement strand
GCCGCTCGTCTCCTCGCACGGGCGCCCGACACCGGCAATGTCGAAGCCTTCGGGCTGCGGCAGATCGGTCGGCAGTAGACGCTGCTGGATCTGCTGTGCGACGAGCAGCTCGCGCTTCATGCGCTCCTGCTCCTCCTTGCGGGCCATCAGCCGCGCGTTCTCGATCGCGAGCGCGACGAGGCCGCCAAGCGCCTGGAACACGGAGAAGTCCGACTGCGTGAACTCCTTCACGCTGCGGGTGCTGTCGACGTAGAGCACGCCGAGGTTGCGGCCCTTGACCGGCATGGGCACGCCCATCACGGAGAGCAGCCGCAGGGCGACGATGGACATGGTCAGGTCGGCGGCTTGCTCATCGGCGGCGTCGGTCATCAGCGAGGCTTCGCCCGTGCTCCATACACGCTGGACCACCGTCTTGGAGTAGCGCTCGGCGAGGGGCAGGTCCTCGTTCTGCGCGCCGCGTGCGACAACGGTGTGCAGCTGCGCATCGTCGCCTGCGAGCAGCAGCATGCCGCGCTCCGCGCCCGTGACGCGAATCGCCCGGTCCACGGCGCTACGCATCAGCTCGTCGAGGCCGCGCGGTCCGTAGAGCTCCGCAACCGAATCGAGCAGGATGCGCACGTTGCGCTGGTCCTTCTCGGGATCTCCGGTGAGGAAGTCCCACTGCGTGTCGCTCACGGCTGCACCTCCTTGCGTACCGTGAGGTGCAGTCCGCCGGAGGTGCCGATCGAGCGCTCGAAGTGCTGCGCAAGGCGGTTGATGAGGAACAGCCCACGACCGCGCGTCTCCTCCATCGGCACGGGTGCTTCGATGTCACGATCCAGAGCCCGCTGGGGATCGCGGCCCGTGCCCGGGTCTTCGACCTCGAGTTGGACGGCGTCCGGCTGGGTGTGGATGACGATGCGGACGGCCTCCTTGCCATCCGCACGGGAGCCGTGCTCGACGGCGTTCTGGACGATCTCGGTGATGACCAACGACGCGTCGTCTACGTCGTCCTCGGTCCAGCCTTGCGCGTAGAGCAGGCCCTCGAGCATCTTGCGGACCGGCCGCACGAACACGAGGTCCGTGGGAATCTGGAGTTCGAGGGGTGCGGGGAGGCCGTCGGGCATGCGTGGAGCACCGAATTTCGCGGTCCGGATAGCGGGCGGCGTACCATACCGGCCCTCGATCACCCTGTGAAGGGGACCCTACGAGGAGACTGCAAGCGCCCGTGATCGTCCTCGGACTCAACGCCTTCGGCCACGACGCGGCGGCGGTCTTGCTGGTTGACGGTGAGGCCGTGTTCGCCTCTTCGCAGGAGCGCTACGACCGCCGGCGCTACAGCCCGGCGTACCCCGCCGAGGCGCTGGCCGCCGCCCTGGCCAAGGCCGGCCTGCGGGCCTCGGACGTGGATGCCATCGCGTTTCCGTGGACCCGGGGCATGGCCCGCTGGCACAAGGCCTGGCACGTGCTGCGCCACCTGCCCCGCTCGCGGGCCTACTTCCGCGAGCCTCCCGACAGCCTCCTCCCGGACCGCCAGGGCTACCTCAGGGCCATGCGCGGCCTGGAGCGGCGCCTGCAGGCCGAGGGCCTCTCCGCCCCCGTCCACCGCATCCCCCACCATCTCGCCCACGCCGCGTCAGCCGCCCTGGCCTTGCCCGCTGGGTCGGGCGGCGTCTTCACCGCCGACGGCATGGGCGAGTGGACGACGGCCGCCACGTGGCACGCCGAGGCGCACCTGCTCAGGCGCCTCCAGCGAGCGGTCTACCCGCACAGTCCCGGCAAGGTGTACGCGGCCGTCACCCAGTGGCTGGGCTTCGTCCCCGAGAGCGACGAAGGCAAGACGATGGGGCTCGCCGGCTACGGCACGCGCGACTCCGCGCCGTGGACGTTCGCGCGGCGGCTCCTGGAACTCGACGACAGGCGACTGGTGCGCGTCGAACTGCCGAAGTTCGGCTTTCCCTGGGGCGAGGCCAGGCTCTTCGGGGACGCGTTCCTCGCCGCGCTGGGCCCCGCGCGCCGCCCCGACGAGCCGCTCCGGCCGCGGGACGCCGACGTCGCCTTGGGCGTGCAGGAGTCGGTCTCGAACTGGGCCGCCCTCGTCTTGGGGGCGCTCGAAGCCGACTGCGGCAAGGGCCCCATCGGCCTCGCCGGAGGCCTGTTCCTCAACTGCGCGATGAACGGCGCGCTGCTGCAAGCGGGCTTCGACGTGCGTCCGTTTCCGGTCGCCGGGGACGCGGGCGCGGCGTGGGGCGCCGCGGCGGAAGTACACCGCCGGCTCACGGGCACGCCGGCCAAGCCCCTCGCCTCGCTCTATCTGGGACACGACATCACCGCCGTCGAGGCACAGGCGATTGCAGAACGCGAGGGGCTGCAGCGACACGATCTGCCCGCGCTCGCGGCTGCGGCGGCCAAGCGCCTTGCGAACGGCGAGATCCTCGCCGTGGCGCGCGACTGTGCGGAGTTCGGGCCGCGCGCGCTCGGCAATCGCAGCGTCCTGGCCTCCCCCACGACCACGGCAACACGCGACCGTGTGAATGCGCTCAAGGGTCGTGAGGACTGGCGGCCGCTGGCGCCGATCGTGCGGACCGAGGATGCACGCTGGTTCGCAGGGCAGGTCCCGAGCCGCTACATGATCCTCACCTTCGAGGCGACGGAGCGCGGCAAGCGCGAGATCCCGGGCGTGGTGCACGTCGACGGCACGGCCCGCGTGCAGACGGTTGCCGAGGGCGAGCACGAGTTCCTGCGCCTGCTGCTCGATGCCCTGGAGGCGCGTGGCCATCCGCCGGTGGTCATCAACACGAGCCTCAACCGCCGCGGCGAGCCGATCGTGAACACGGCAGAGCAAGCGCTCACGGCGGCGCGCGCCATGCGCCTGGACGGCTTGGTGCTGGGCGACTGGATCTCCGGCGACTCGATCTGATGGAACCGCAGAGGCGCAGAGGACGCAAAGCAGCGCAAAGCGCGTGCAGCCGGTGGCTCGTCAGAGTTGAACCGCAGAGGACACAGAGGACACGGAGCGGGGCACCCAAGACGCCAGACGCCAGCCGTGCTCTTCGGGTCTCCTCCTCCGCAGCGCACTCGGATGTTCACAGGGCGCGCGCACGCCTGTCATCCAAGGGCTCGGCGGCACCAGGGGACGGAGGCACGGCTGACCGCCTTCCGATCACCGGAAGCGCTCTGTGCTCTCTGTGTCCTCTGTGGTTCGTCTTCTTCCGCTCACGAACGCGGGCGCCGCGTCAGCGACTCGGGTGCCGTCGCCACGATCGTCGGGTTGGCCTCGCAGGGTGACCAGCAGCCGGGGCACGCGTCGCGCTCGATGACGTCGCGCGCGTCCTCCGCCTCCGCCGTGTCCAGGATCTCGTAGAGCGGCGTCTCGAGCACGTTGCCCAGCTTGCGCCCGTAGACCGTGCAGGGATGGACGTCCCCCTGCGCATCGATGAAGACCCCTGCGCGCAGCGCCTTGCAGGGCAGCGGGCTGCGGCCCGTGCGCAGGTACTCGGGCAGCAGACGCAGGTACGTCGCCTCGATCAGATCCGTCGGATGCCAGGATCCCTCGCGTGACTTCAGCGCGCGCGCGAGCACGTTCTCCATCTCAGCCGGCCTGCGCAGGCCCGCATCGAGGTTGGCGTAGTAGTGCCCACTCTCCGTGTAGACGTTGATGTGCAGGTCCCGCCAATCGAAGTCGACCACGTGCTCGCGCACGGCGGCGAAGGTGTCGTCGACGGCGCAGGCATTCGCCTCGGAGAGCGTCATGCCCAGATAGACGTCGACGCCGTCCAGGGCGCGCAGTCCCTTGTAGGTGGCGATCATGTTATCGAACGCACCGGGCCTGCCGCGGAGCTCGTCGTGCAGCGCCGGAGGGCCCTCGATGCTGCACGTCAGCACCAGCTTGGGGATACCGAGTGCGGTCATCCGCTCGACGTCGCGCAGGATCACGTCCGTGCGCTGCCCCGTCGTGGGGAAGTCCAGGACGGCCAGGTTGGGCAGCGCGTCGCGCACGGCGGCTGCGACCTCCACCATGTCGTTGCGCAGGAACAGCTCACCTCCCGTGAGGTTCACCCAGCGCAAGCTCGGCGCGGCGCGCAGGAAGGTTCCGATCTGCTCCGGCGTCAGCTCCGTGCGTTTCTCGCGCTGCCAGATCAGGCAGCCCTTGCAGCGGCAGTCGCAGCGGTCCGTGAGAACCAGCGTCACCTTGAACGGACGCTTGGAGCCGAGACGCGTGCCGAGAATCCGTCCCGCCAGCCCCGCGTAGGCACGCAGGGTCTTTCCGGGCCCGGCGCCCATCAACCGCCTCGTTTCCGCAGGCCCTCGTCGATGCCGCGCAGCTGATTCTTCAAGACGGCACTGCCGGGGTGGACGCGGATGCCGCGCTGCAGCGTCAGGCGCGCCCGCTCGAGGTCGTCGGCGCCGAGGTACAGCCCCATCAGGTCGACGAACAGCAACTCGTCCGGGACGACGTCCGCCGCCTCGAGGCCGTCTCGCAACAACTCCTCGAAACGCTGCGTGAGGGGCGCTCGCAGGGCAAGGTCCCCCTCTGCCGGGTCGAGCAGGCAGTCACGGAGCACCGCGGCACGCATGGCCTGGACCTGCTTCCTGCGCTCCTTGGGGATGTCGCGCCCGCTCGTGGCGCGAACGGCGCGCAGGGCGAGGTCGAGGCGCACGCGACGGCGCAGCCACGAGGCCTGCTCCCAGACCGCCTGTGCGTCGGCGTGGTGGTAGCGCCCCTGCGCCTCCAGATCGATGGCCTGATCGTTCGCGTACTTCGCCTCGCGCAGGTCTCCGAGCGCCGTCCCCGCGTCGATCCAGCGATCGAGCATGTCGCGCAGCATGCCAGGGGAGCCGCGACCTACGGCAAGCCCGCCAGGCAGCGTCCAGATGCCGAGCGCCCTGCGGTAGAGCTTGATCTGGGCCACGCGTGCCTGGCTGCGCCGCACGGCAATGTTCGTCTCGCCGATGTCGGGCAGACCGCCGCCGACGAGCACGAGACTCTCCGAGAGCTCGCCGAACAGATTGGCCATGGCGTACATGGACTTGCCGTCGTACGGGTTGGCCTCCAGGTACGTCGCGAGTGCGTTCTCGGCCTCGACGATGGCCCGATCGGCGATGCTCTCGTATGCAAGACCCTGATGCGCATTGGCGTTCCAGGGTCGATCGGCGCGCACGCGCTCCCACAGCGCTCGTTCACTGGCCCATGCCGCGTTGCGGTCGATCGTCAACCAGCCGAGGCACGCGACGCAGACGACGGCGACCGTGAGCACCGTGAAGCGCACGGTTCCGCGCAGGGCTGCCAGGGCAGCACCCGCACCCGCGGCCACACACAGCAGGCCCGGATACAGGAACCGATCCGCGACGAACGTCTTGAGCGGCACGATCACGTTGCTCACCGGCGCCAGCGCCACGAACACACCGAGGGCTGCGAAGGCCATGACGTAGCGCCTGCGCACGAGCCCCGCCGCCCCGGCAGCCAGCATGCTGCCGACGATGCCGAGCCCGATCCACACCTCCGGATCCGTCCAGCGCTGCGGCAGGTCGATGCGCGTATCGAAGGTGAAGCCCAGCGGCAGCAGGACGGCCTTGGCGTACCACGCCATGCCGTGCAGCATCCCGCGCATGGTCGCCAGCACGCTGCCGTCGGGGTGGTCGACCTGCGCAAGGCCGGGCAGCACGCTCACGCGCAGGACGAAGTAGAGTGACGCGACACCGGCGAGGAGCCCCGCGCGCACCCACGACGTACGGGACCAGGGCGAGGGCTGCGCCGCGTCCCGCCGCGGCAGGGCGAGGTCCCGGAGCGGCAGGAGCAGCGGCAGCATGAGCGCCGACTCCTTTGCGAGGCACGCAAGCAGGAACAGCAGCGCGCCCCCGACGGTCCGCCTCCGGCCCGGACGCTCCATCACCACGAGACCCGCAAGCAGCAGACTCATCGC
>JAHEIK010000428.1 GCA_024639415.1 Planctomycetota bacterium | reverse complement strand
ACGCTGGATCGCCGCGTCGACCTTGGTGCCCTGCGGCCCCAGAACGACGGTTCCGTCTCCTTGCCGGGCCTGCGCGCGGGGCGTGCCGCCCACGATCACTGTCAGTGCAAGCAGCGCTCCCAGAACGATGCGGTAGATCATCGACACCTCCCACCCCAGCGTAGTGAGATCCACGGGTCGTGCGTGCGTGCTACTCGTAGGATCTGGGCATGCCGCTCTCCAAGGACGATCGCAGGTACACAGGCGACCTGATCCAACGGATCACGGGGGTCTTCGGCATCGGCAAGCGACCGTCTGGCACGGATCTGATTCCGGACGTAGGGGAGCGCGATGCAGGAGAGGTCACGGCGCTGCGGCGGCGGCTCGGCGGACGGACCTGGGATCTGCTCTCCCAGGACTGGCTGCGGGAGCACTGGGCCTCCTTCTGCTACTTCGCGCCGCAGGGCTATCGGCACTTCCTGCCCGCGCTGCTGTGCGGGGCCTTGCGCGACGTGCGCAAGGGCGGCGACCTCGTGCACAGCACCGTCTTCTCGCTCCAGCCCAGCTACTGGGCCATCTACTGGCGTGGCGCCGACCGCGAGCACGAAGCGCGCGTGGCGGCCCTGACGCGTGCCGAGTACGACCTCGTCTGCGAGTTCCTGGGGTTCATGCAGCGCTTGGGGCACGCCTTCCTGGCCGCCGAGGCGCTGCGCTGGGGCTGGAGTCGCCACGACACGCCGCATCACGCAGGGATGCACGCGCACTACGAGCGCATGTTCGGGCACGTCTGGCCGGATCCGGAAGATCCCGCCGCGGCGGCGGTCGCGCAGCAGGTGCTGGAGGCCTTCGCGGATACGGTCTGCCCGGCCGACGATGCGCTCTGCGGCTCGAAGCAGGGCGACGAACCGGCGGAGTACGCCCTGGAGTTCCGCGGCCGCGACTGGCGCACGCTCCATCCGGAGTTCCTGCAGCACAACTACGCTTCGTTGGCCTTCTTCACGGACGAGGGCTACCGCTACTTCCTGCCCGCCTACGTGATGGACGAACTGTGGGGGAGCGACACCAACGCGGATCCAGTCTCGGACTTGACCGGCCACGTCACCGGAACGCACGGTGCCGACAGCGCCCGCGCAATCGAGCGCCTGGCAGGCCTCGATCACTCCCAGTGCGAGGCGCTGGTCGCCTTCTTGCGCCATCGACAGTCGACCGAGGCGTGGGATCAGGACCGCAAGCAGATCGAGCGCGCCCTGGAGCACTATTGGTTGCCGCGGCTTAACAAGTCGCCCTGAGCGGCCGGCGCGCGCTGCGGGCGAGGCTAGGTTCTGGGGGTGGAGGCCCCGATGAACGAGCAACCGGTGTGCGAACGCTGTGGACACCACGATCTCGTGAAGGGCACTCTCGGAGGCGGGGGCGGGCAGTTCGGATTCCGTCCCGATGGGGTCTCGCGCCTCGCGCCGGTGAACGAGGCCAGTGAGGTGCGGGGCATCATCTGCATGGCCTGCGGGCATCTGCGCCTGATTGGAGACCGGCGCTGGGTTGCCAAGCTCCTGGGACGCTGACGGGCGGAAGCCGATCCGCTACGCTACGCGCATGCTGACTCGCACGGTCCTCTGCGTCGCGTTCGTGATTGCGCTCCCGCTCATCATGGAGCATGCCACCTGGGCGGACGACAAGCCGGCGCCCCCGTCGCAGGCCAAGCGGGCGTACGAGGGCCTCGTCTTCCTCGGTACGAACCCCAAGGGGGCCGAGGAGTGGCTGCGCGTCATCGACGGCGCGACCGTGATCCGGGTGACTGGGGGCGCCTACCAGGCACGGCCCTACGAAGCCACCGGGACCACGGAGCGGCCGGAGCCCGTCCAGGTCGCTGCCTGCTTTCTGGACAAGCATGAAGTGACCAACGCGCGCTTCGCGCGATTCCTGAGTGCGATGAGCACCATCTTCCACGGCTACGACATCGAGCGCCGCCTGGCCCGCTGGCTCGGACGGCGGCCCCAGGACGGGGTTCCCGGGGACCTCCTACGCCGTCGCGGCCGCACACCCGAGTGGGTTGCCGCCGTGGGTCGAGGGCAGCATCCCGTCGTCGAGGCCACCGGATTCGGCGCCGTGGCCTATGCCTACTGGGCCGACGGACGCATCCCCACCGAGAGGGAGTGGGAGAAGGCGGCGGGCGGCACACGCGGCAGCATCTACCCGTGGGGCAGCGAGGCACCGGATGCCCAGCGCGCGAACTTCGGCCGTCCCCGGCCCGTCGGCACGGCCCCTGTCGGCTCGCGGCCTGCGGGCGCCGGGCCCTACGGCCACCTCGACATGGCGGGCAATGTCTACGACCGCGTGATGCACGGGAGCGGCGGGCCCGAGGTGCTGCCCACGATGCTGAAGGGCGGCTCGTGGCTCTCACCCCATCCGCTGAATCTACGCGTGCTGGACATGTGCGTGCAGCCGATGGAAGTTGCCGAGGGCAGCGTGGGCTTCCGGCTGGCCATGGACGATCGGCAGCCGGACCGTCCGGCGGTGAAGCGCGCGGCCCCCGCGACCCTGCGCGTGGCGAAGGATTTCGCGGATGCGCTCGAGGAGGCCGAGAAACGCGGCGTGCCGGTCTTCCTGTCGCTCCAGTACGACACCTGCGGGCAGTGCGACCGCATCCGTGCCCAGCTCTTCCGCGATCCGCGCTTCATCGCCTACTGCAACACACACCTCGTCGTCATCGTGGGCCACCAGTCCGGTGACGCGCTCAACCACCCGCATCCCGAGAACGACGACGGCACGTGCCCGCTGTATCCCGGGCTCGAGTGCTATGAGCACCACACGAACTTCCGGCAGGCGCTGCGCGTCGTCGGAGGCTTCGTCGTCTCACCGGGAAACTTCGTCCTCGATCCGTACGCCGTGCGCCCGGGCGCGGGCGAGGCCGCGATTCTGATCGGCGAGCGCGAGTTCCCCAAGTGGGGCGGCGGGCTGGCAACCTACCTGGCGGCATTCGAGCGCGCACGGCGTAGCGTCGCAGCTCGCAAGCGCCGTCGGGACGAAGGCAAGGAACCGCGGATCGAACCGAAGTGACGGGAGCGGAAGTGACAGCCATGAACGCACGCACGCTGGCGGTGATCGCTCTCATCCTCTGCTTCGGAGGCACGGCCCACGCCAGGGGCGGCAAGGCCTCCGCCGTCTACACGAAGGACGTGAAGGCCGCCTGCAAGGAACTGGGCAAGCAGTGCAAGGCCCTTCTCAAGGTCAAGGGCATCGACTGGAAGAAGGTCACCAAGCAGTTCGAGAAGGAAGCCAAGTCGGTGCGTACGCACGAGGAGCACCTCGCGCTGCTCGTGCGCCTCGTCGCTCGACTCGAGGACGGCCACGCCGGTGTTCAGAAGACCAAGCACACGCAGGCGGTGCCCTACCCTGGAGCAGGCCGCACGCTCAAGGGCCCGGGCATGTTCTGGTGCAGCGTGGGCAAGAAGCTCTACGTGAAGAACAGTTGGTCCAGTGCGAAGCGCGTCGGTATCGAGCCGGGCATGGAGGTGCTCAAGGTGAACGGCAAGCCCGCCGCTCGCTGGCTGGAGGACCGGATCACCTACCTACGCGACACGATCGGATTCTCGACGGAACAGCATGCGCTGCACTTCGCGCTTCACTGGGGGCTGGCCGAACCTGTCGGCACACGCGTGGACTTCCATCTCAGGGACGCCAAGGGCAAGACGCGCAAGCGCACGGTGTCATGTGACCGGGCGAGCTTCGTGGCCTCGGGGCCGGCCTTCGCCCCCAAGGGCCTGCAGGGGGACAAGGACGTCACGTACGGCAAGACCGCGCAGGGCTACGGCTACATCCACTACCGGCGCTGCAAGGGCAGCATCCCGTACCGCACCGACGACGCGCTGAAGGCCCTGGGCGACGTGCCCGGCCTCATCCTCGACTTCCGTGCGAACGGCGGC
>JAHEIK010000427.1 GCA_024639415.1 Planctomycetota bacterium | reverse complement strand
GCCTTGGTCTTCCCGCTCAGGAGGTCCACCTCGTAGAGGTTCTCGTACTCCAGGGCGAAGAGCCGTCCCTTGTCGTCGAAGGCCAGTGCGTTGAACTGTGCTGTGGAGGTCCCGAGCGGCCCTACCAGCTTCGACTTGGCGGGATCGAGCAAGTCGATCTTGTAGAGGTGCGTGAAGCTGATCCCGTACAGGCCGTGCAGGTCGGAGTTCGCCAGATCCGTGAGCGAGGGCGTCGTCGTCACGTCCTTGCCGCCGCGCCTCTCGGTGACGCGCACCGTCCCGAGACGCTCCACCTTCTTCTCGTCGGGCAAGACACGGAAGAGGCCTCCGGCCTCGTCCGTGGCGTAGCCGGCAGCGAACGCGTCACGGGTGACGAGCGCGGACGCCGACACGAGCAGCAAGAGACCGATCATCCAGCGCATGCCGTCTTCCCTCCCGCGAGCGCGCCGAGTGTAGCCCTCGCACCGGGGCGCGCCGGGACGGTGCAAAAACGAATCGAGCCGCGATGCGTGCGCATCGCGGCTCAAAGGGAGCACGAGGCCCCGAGGTGCCACGCCAGGGCTCGAGCGAGGCCTACGGCCGTGCCCGTGCTCCGTGGTGAGAGGGAGTGTTGCTACTTCTTGATCGTGGGCTGGCCTGCTTGCTCGAAGGCCTCGATGGCCTTGCGCGCCCCGAGCAGGTCCTTGGCTGCCTCATCGACGCGAGCCTGCGCCTGATCGTGTGCGGACACCGCCGCCTCGAGCGCGGCACGCGTGTCGTCGTTCGGGTTGGCATGGTGCGCCGCTTCGGCGGCAGCGACGGCCTTCCCGGCCTCGGCTGCCTCCGTGGTCGCTCGATCGTGGTCGCGCTGGGCATCGTCGAGCAGCCCGTTCAACTCCGTCGCGCTCGGCCCCTGCGCCGAGGGATCCCCGGCCGGCGTCTCCGGCAGCCCGCGGGCAGCATCAAGCAGCCGCTGGGCATCGCCAAGCAGCGTGTTCAGGTTCTCCATCTCGCCTTGCAGCTTGTGGAGGCGCTCCGTCGCGGCCCGCTCGGCATCGCGGGCAACCGTGGCCGCCTCACGGGCGTCTTCCGCCGCCCGTCCGGTCTCCTCCATGGCATCGAGCTGTGCTTGCGTCGGCTCCGCCGCGTTCTCCACGGCCTCGCGAGCCGCCGTGGCCGCGGCCTCGGCCTGCTCGGCTGCGGTAGCGGCCTCGGCCGCCAGCGTGACCTGCGACGCGGCATCCGCCTCGGCGTCCTTCAGCTGCATGCCGATGTCCTTCTCCGCCTGCTGGAGCGAACGAACGCGCTCGTCGAGCCGCGCGAGATCCGCCTCGCGGCGAGCCCCACTCGGCCCTGCAGCAGCGGCGTCGGGGCTGTCGGGCTGCGGCGTGGCATCCTGCGTGCCCCCGCTGGGCGTCAGGCCCGCACCGCCGGGCGCCATGGGCTTCGCAGTGCCTGAGGGCGTGACGTCGGCGGGCGTCGGCAGGGCACCCGACTGGACAGGAGCCCACGCGGAGATGCCAAGACCGTTACCGCGCGCAGAGATGCCCGAGACACCCTTGCCGCGCACGTGCGGCGACACGGTGGCGAAGAGCTCCGAGCCCTCGGCCTCCAGGCGGCGCAGCGTCGTCACGATGCCGCGGAACGGCTGCGAGGACTGCGGGTGGTCGTTCGCAATCTGTAGATTCGCCACGAGGGCCTCGCTGTAGAGGCGGTTGTTCTCCAGCACCACCGCGCGGGCGATCGCTCGTGTGATCACGGGCTGGCGCTGCATGTGGCGGCTGGTGCTCAGACGCTGGAGCTGCCGCTCGGCGTTGGGCCGGCGCACGACCTTGAACGTCGTCTTGATCGGACGGCGGGAGTCCTCGAAGTAGAGGCCCCACGTGATCTTCGAGTTGACCTTGATCTTCTCCAGCACCTCCGCGGGCAGCGGACGCACGGATGTGATGCTCTTCGGGCTGAACGCCTCGCGGTACAGCACCTTGCGGCCGCTGCGGAACTCGAGGCTCGCATCGCCTTCGTAGCTCTCATCTGCCTCGATGGCGAAGTTGACCAGACCACCCTCACGGATGTCCTTGCTGGGCCAGAGGAGGACGGCCACGGCCTGCTTGCCGCGGCGCCCGCGCGTCGCTTCGGGAGCAACCCAGGGCGCCAGCTCGAGTCCCTCGGACTCCATCAGGCGCGCCACGACGATCGGGCTGGACGGGTCCAGCGGCTCGAGCACGGCCTCGAGGTTCTGTGCCTCGCCGTCATTGATCGTGACGGTGGTCGCGTAGGTCTTGAAGCCCTCGGTCTTGAACTCGACCTTGTGCTCACCTGCGCTCAGGGCAAGGGTCTGACCACTTGCCCCGTGGCTGACGCCGTCGACGAACATCTCGGCCTGCGGCACGCTCGTGACGGTGAATGATGCGTTCGTGTCCGCCTGGCCACACCCAACGAGTGCCAGTGCGAGCGAGAGCGCGAACACCCCCGCGATGCCTCGAAGATTCCTCATCTTCGTCCCTCCAACGGGCCGACACCGCTCGGCGCCGACCGCTAGGCGCCCGTAGCCCTCCGGGTCGCAAGAGAGGACGCCGCCTCCCGCAACCGTGTCTCCTGTGGCCGCCGGTGGAAACCCGCAAGCCATGAAGGACCTTAGTACAAATGGCGTTCCCTTAACACCTGGATCTCCAATTTTGACACAAATCAATACTAGTTAAGTAGTTACGATATCGGCTCCGCAGCGCATCATTAGCAATTTGGCAACCAAGTTGCCGATATAGAGATGCACTTGACGTACCCGTTGCAACGTTGAGTTCACACTCAGTCCGCCAGCCCCCAGAGCACCCAGGCCGCCCAGTAGCGCGGGTGGCGCCAGCGCGACTGGGCACGAACCTCGGCCTGCGCCTGACGGAGGGCCAGCGAGGTCGTCATGCCGCCCGCGCGGAGGAGAGCATGGAAGCGCGTCATCAGCGCCTGTGTGGCGTCGTCGTCCACCTTCCACAGACTCACCACGACGCGCGGGGCCCCGGCACACATGAACGCCCGCATCAGTCCGACGAGCCCCTCCCCCTTCATGAACCGTCCACGGCCGGTGTTGCAGCCCGAGAGCACGACGAGGTCGGCGGGTAGGCGCATGGCGTAGACCTCGAGCGCGGTGAGGAAGCCGTCGTCATCAGCCTCGGGTGTCACGGCCAGCGCCGATAGCGTGGGCGTGACCGGGTCGATGAGCCCGTGGCAGGCGAGATGGATCACGCTCCAGCGCGGGCGCGCAGCCGCCACCTCCGTGAGGCTCCGCACCGTGGCGTGGGCCCCCAGCAGCCGGTAGTCGTCGGAGGAGGAGGCGATGGCGGCCACCTCACGGCGCGTGGCGGGCAGGCGGGTGAGCGGCGCGCCCTCTGCGTAGACCTGCAGGCTGCGGCCCTGATGCTCGATGACGTAGTGCGGGTCGCCGAGGGCCAGCACGCCGCTCCCGCTGCGCTTGCGCTCGCCGGCGAGGATGCGCAGTGTCGTCCCCGACGGCAGACAGGCGACCGAGATCTCGGGCCGCGATTGGAGCAGCATGGGAAACGGGACGTAGCAGAGTGGACCGTCGGGACTGATGAGCACGCGGCGCCTGCCCCCTGGCAGCGCGAGCGGCTCGATGAGGATGTCGTGGAGTTCGCGCGCGCGCGCTTCGATGGCGGTAGCCGAGTCGGCCGCACCGCCGCGCGTCTCGCCGCTGACACGCAAGGCCTCACACGCGGCACGCACGTCGGGCGTGTTGCCGAGCCAGACGACCCGAGCGCCCTCACGCGTGACGACCACGGCGTGCGCCTGGAACGGAAGCAGGGCGTAGAGCACGAACACCTCATCCGGCCTGAGCCCCTCGCGAATGGCAGCCAGAGAGTCCGGCACAGGATGGAAGACGCTTGCGACGCGCTTCGCCTCGCGCTGGATGCGCTGATGG
>JAHEIK010000426.1 GCA_024639415.1 Planctomycetota bacterium | reverse complement strand
CGACCTGCGCCTGCTCCTCGACGACCGCTTCGCCTTCGAGAACATGGTCGGCGAGAGCGAGGCGATGCAGAGGGTGTTCCACCTGATCCGCGACCTGGCCCCGGTGGACGTGGCGGTACTGGTGTGCGGCGAGACCGGCACCGGCAAGGAGCTGGCGGCCAACGCCATCCACGCCCGCAGCGGACGAAGTGAGGGCCCGTTCGTGGCGGTCAACTGCGGCGGGCTGAGCGACCAGCTGGCGGCGAGCCACCTGTTCGGCCACAAGCGGGGGTCGTTCACCGGCGCCATCGCGGACCATGCCGGCTACTTCGAGACCGCCAGCGGCGGTACGCTGTTTCTCGACGAGATCGGCGAGCTGTCGGCTCGTGTCCAGAGCGCGCTGCTGCGAGTGCTCGAGGAAGGAGTGATCGTCCGGCTCGGCGAATCGCGGCCTCGCCGGGTCGACGTGCGGCTCATCGCCGCCACCCATCGCGACCTCGAGGACGACATTGGGTCGGGTCGGTTTCGGCGCGACCTCTTCTACCGCATCCGCGCCGCCCAGGTCGACCTTCCGGCGTTGCGCGAGCGCCGGGAGGACATACCGCTTCTGGTGCGCAGCTTCCTGGCCGCCTTCCGGGCGCGCCAGGCGACGGCGGTCGCAGGGCTCAGCGCGGCGGCTAGCGGGCAGCTGCTGGGCCACGACTGGCCCGGCAACGTGCGCGAGCTGAAGAACGCCGTCGAGTTCGCCGCCATCCGGTGCCGCGGTCGCCGGATCGACATCGCGGACCTGCCGCCCGAGATCGGCCAGCGGCCGGCCGAGGCGCGCCCGACCAGCGAGCCGGATCGGATCCGTGCAGCCCTGCGCGAGAGCGGCGGCAACCGCAAGAGGGCGGCCGAGATCCTCGGCCTGTCCCGCGCCACGCTGTACCGCCGGCTGAAGCAGCTGGGCATCGAGAAGTAGCGCTGCGGCGTCGTCCGACTCAGGGGGCGAGGTCTCAGAACGTGTCCGCGCGGACACATCTGTCTCACCGGTGCGCCCGACGCGATCTTGCCGGTCATTGTCTCGCGAAGCTAACTCTCTTGTTGTCAATGGGTTGGGCTTTTGACGAGCACTTGGCCCAGGGCTTGCTGAGGCAGAGGGCATCTTGCCGAGAGTCGCCTTCTACGCTCACGACACCTATGGGCTGGGGCATCTGAGCCGCTGCCTCAAGCTCGCCGACGCGTTTGCCGGCGAGCTGCCCGGCGTACGCGGCGTGATTCTCAGCGGCTCCCCCTGGCACGGGCTGTTCACGCCGCCGCGCGGGTTTCGCCTGGTGCCACTGCCGCCGGTGGTCAAGCGCGCCGCCGGGGTCTACGCCCCTCGCGACGGCGCGCTGTCATTGAGCCAGGTGCTGGCGGCTCGGGCTCACCGAATCCGCGCCACGCTCGAGCAGTTCAGGCCCGACCTGCTGGTGGTCGACAACGTGCCCTGTGGGCTGCATCGCGAGATTCTGCCCGCGCTGCGGCGATTCAAGCGACGGCCGGCCGCGCGCGCGGTGTTGGCCCTGCGCGACGTTCTCGATCGCCCGGGCGTGGTGGCCGACGAATGGGCGCGGGCGGGGGCGCTCGAGCCGCTGACCGATCTGTATGACGAGATCTGGGTCTTCGGCGACGCCTTCGACGCTCGCGGTCTCGCCGCGACGGGGCCGTTGGCCGTGGCGGCCGGCAAGGTGCGCGCCTGCGGCCATCTGGGCCGGCGCCGCGGCGGCCCGGCGGATGCAAGCGCCCCCCGGCGATCGCAGCGGCCGAGGCGTCGCCCGCTGGTCCTGGTCACCGGCGGCGGCGGCGCCGACGCGCCGCCGCTCGTTGGCTCGTATCTGGAGGCTTTGCGCAGATACCGGCCGCGGCTGAACAGCCGGCTCGTCCTGGGCCCCGACTATCCGGTCGACGAAGTGCGCTCCGCGCCGGCTGACGACACCGAGGTTCGCGCCTTCGAGCCCCGGCTGGCAAGCTGGCTGGAGGTCTCGGACGTGGTCGTGTCCATGGCCGGCTACAACACAGTCTGCGAGATCCTGGAGAGCGGTCGCCGCGCGGTGCTGGTGCCGCGAGTCTGGCCCCGTCAGGAGCAGTGGCTGCGGGCTTTGCGCTGGCAGCGCCAGGGCCGCGTTCGGGTGATCCACCCGGGCCGGCTGAGCGCCGCGGCGTTGTGGCGCGAGATCGAGCGGGTGCTTGCCGAGCCCGCCCCGCTGCCGTTGCGCCTCGGCGGTGGTGAGGTCGCCGCCGGTCGCGCCGCGCGGCTTCTCGAGAGTGGAGGAACAACATGAGTCTGAGAGTTGGCTATGTTTTGAAGCGTTTCCCCCGCGCTTCCGAGACGTTCATCGCGCAGGAGATCCTCGAGCTCGAGCGGCGAGGTGTCGAAGTGGAGGTGTTCGCCCTGGGCAAGAACGACGCGCCGGCGAGGCACGCCTGGTTGGCCGAGATCGCGGCGCCGGTGCATCAGTGCGAAGGAGTGGCGCTGTCGGAAGCGTGGAAGTGGCTGCACGCGCACGCTGGCGAGGATGCCGCTGGGCGCGACCGGGTCGAGTCGGTGCTGCGGTCGGCCTTCAATCACCCCAGCCGCCGCGGCCGCCACCGCCTGTGCGAGGCGGTCGGGCTGGCGGAAGCGGCCGCCGGTCGCGGCATAGGCCACCTGCACGCGCACTTCGCCAACGAGCCGGCCTTCGTCGCGCTGCTGGCCAGCCGCCTGTTGTGGGTGCCGCTTTCGTTCACCGCCCATGCCAAAGACATCTACGCCAAGAGCCCCGGCGCTGCGGTGCTGGCGGAGCAGGTCGCGGCCGCGGCCTTCGTGGTCACAGTCTGCGAGGCGAACCGGCAGCACCTGCGCTCGCTGCTCGGGCCTATGGCGGTCAAGGTACGCACCCTGTTCAACGGCGTCGACCTGGAGCGGCTGCGGCAGCCGAAGGGGGCGCGTACCGCGGGTGACGACCGGCACCACCTGCTGTGCGTCGCCCGGCTGGTGGAGAAGAAGGGCGTCGATCTGCTCCTGCGGGCCGTCGCCCAGCTCCGCAGCCAGGGTGTCGAGACGGCGTGCACGGTGATCGGCGAGGGCCCGGAGAGAGCGATGCTCGAGCGGTTGCGGGCCGAGTTGGACCTCGACGGCACTGTCGATCTGGTGGGCTGCCAGCCGCACGAGTCGGTGGTGGCCGCGATGCACCGGGCGGATCTGCTCGTGCTGCCGTGCCGGGTGGCCGCGAACGGCGATCGCGACGCGCTGCCGACGGTGCTTTTGGAGGCCATGGCGTGCGGTCTGGCCTGTGTTTCGACTCCGGTGGGCGGCGTGGCCGAGATCGTCGAGCACCGCCGGACCGGTCTCATCGTGCCGCCGGAGAGCCCTTGGGCCTTGGCGCGGGCGATCGACGAGCTGCTCGGCCGGCCGGCGCGGCGGCGGGCCTTTGCAGCGGCCGGCAGGCGGCGCGCCGAGGCCCTGTTCGATCGGCGGCGAAACGTCGCCCGCCTGCACGGTTGGCTCGAGGAAGCGGCGAGCGGCGTCGGCGTGGCGATTGGCGCCGCGGAGCGGCCGCGCCTGCTGGAGGTGAAGCCGTGAGGCTGGCTTATCTTTGCGCCGATCGGGGCGTGCCCATCGAGGGCGTCAAGGGTGCCTCGATCCACGTCCGCGCCGTTGCCGACGCCCTCGCTGAGCGCGGTCATGACCTCACTCTGCTGGCGGCCCGCCCCGGAGGTCGAAAGGGCCGCCACAGCTGGCCGGTGGTCGACGTCGGCTTCGATCGCAGCCTGAAGGAGCTCAAGCGAGCGCTGGTCGCGGCCGGTGGCGACCCGCAGCTGGGGCGCGAGACCCAGGCGATGATGCTCAACGTGCGCGCCTCCGAGGCGCTCGGTGAGCTTGAGCGGCAAAGGCCGCTGGACGCGGTCTACGAGCGCTACAGCCTGTGG
>JAHEIK010000070.1 GCA_024639415.1 Planctomycetota bacterium | reverse complement strand
TCTCCCGTGTCCGTAGCCCGTCGCTTCTCTGACGTCGTCGCGGGTCGGGCGGAGACTCGCCTGCGGCTCGCTCAGGGCTCCCAGCCGCCCCTACAACCCTGTCGTTCGTCCACAACAGGCGGGCAACGAGTAAGACGGGAACGGGGACGTGTCCCGGGCACGCCGGGAACGGGCTCGCAAACGTTCACGTTCACGGGGTAGTGGGCCGTCCCGGCCCACTACACTGCCACCATGCCCGCCGGAGCCATCGTCTTCATCGCCGCCATCTTCGTCGTCGTGATCATCGGCATCGTCGCCTCCTTCAAGGCCGCCAAGAAGCGCCGACTGGCGATGGAGACCTGGGCCAACGGCCATGGCTGGCACTTCACGCCCGACAACGTCTCGTCGTTCGAGAAGCGCTTCGCCCACCTGGGCTGCTTCACGCAGGGCGACACGCGCTACGGCTACAACATCGTGCGCGGCGAGCGGAACGAGTGCGACCTGTGGGCGCTCGACTACCACTACCAGACCTACTCGACCGACTCGAAGGGCAACCGCCAGACGCACCACCACCACTTCTCGGCCGTCGTCATCGACACCGGAATGGTGATGAAGTCGCTCTCCCTGCGCAAGGAAGGCATCTTCGACAAGATGAAGAGCGCCTTCGGCTTCGACGACATCGACTTCGAGTCCGCGGAGTTCAGCAAGAAGTTCTGGGTCACGGCGAAGGAGAAGCGCTGGGCCTACGACGTCATCAATCAGCGCAACATGGAGCTGCTGCTGAAGTCGCCGCGCTTCTCGCTGCAGTTCGAGGGCTCGCACGTCGTGGCGTGGCGCAGCACGCGCTTCAAGCCGCCCGAGTTCGATCAAGCGCTGAAGCTGGTGTTCGGGGTGCTGGAGGGGATCCCGAAGGACATCCGTCAGCGCCTGTCTACATGAGCGTGAACGTGCCCGTCTGCGTTCCCGGCGTCCACGTTGCCCGTGCCCGTCCCCCGCTCTGCCCCTCCGGGGATCCGGGCCACGGGGACGGGCACGGGTCACGTCGGTGACGGGCACGCAAACGTTCACGTTCACGGGGTAGTGGGCCGTGCCCGGCCCACTACAATCCCACCATGCAGCCCTCTCTCCTCCTCGCCGCGAACGGCCCTCCCATCGCTCTCTTCGTCGGCATCGGCCTCTTCCTGATCATCCTGCTCTGGGTGATCGGCACGTACAACGGCCTCGTCCGCACGCGCAACCACTGCGACGAGTCGTGGTCCGGCATCGAGACCGAGCTCAAGCGCCGTCATGACCTGGTGCCGAACCTCGTCAAGACCGTCCAGGGCTACGCCGAGCACGAGCGCGAGACCTTCGAGCGCGTGATCGAGGCGCGCAACCGCGCCGCTGCCAACGAAGGCACGCCGGAAGAGCACGCCCGGGATGAGAACAACCTCGTCGGCGGCCTCAAGCAGCTCTTCGCCGTCGCCGAGGGCTATCCCGATCTCAAGGCCAGCCGCAGCTTCCTCGCCCTGCAGGAGGAGCTGACGACGACCGAGAACCGCATCCAGCGCGCCAGGCGCTTCTACAACGCCAACGTCCGCGACTTCGCCAACCGCATCGAGACCTTCCCGAGCAACCTGCTCGCCTCGATGTACGGCTTCAAGAAGAAGGAGTTCTTCGAGATCGAGGACAGCTCGCAGCGCGAGGTGCCCAAGCTCGACCTCACGGACTGATCATGCGCAGCCTCTTCGCTCACCCGGTAGCTCGCGCACTGCAGTGCTTCCTTTGCGCTCTTTGCCTTCTTGGCGTTCTTGCCTCGCGCAGCGAGGCCGGGGGAGGACCCGAGACAACGCTGGTCGTCGTCAACGCGGATAGCCCCGCTTCGCTGCGGGTGGCCAACCACTACGTCAAGCTGCGCGGCATCCCCGCGACGCACATCTGTCCGCTGCGCGGCATCCCCAACCTGCTGGTCATCGACGTGGACACGTTCCGCGAGCGGATCTGGAAGCCCATTGAGGAGTACCTGGAGAAGCACGGCCTCGCCGGCTCGATCGACATCATCGCGTACTCCGTGGACTTCCCCTTCGGCGTGAACTACGACGCCGACTTCAAGGGCGTGAGCCTCCCCCAGGGCGCCCAGAAGTTCCGCATCGGCTCGCTGACCGGGATGACGTACCTAATCCAGCAGGTCAAGGAGAAGAGCCGCGAGTACCTGGACCTCAGGACCAACCAGTACTTCCGCGAGGGCGACCAGGACGACTGCCCGAGCCACGGCTTCCGCCATCGCTACGGCTGGACCCAGGGAGAGGGCAAGCCCGATCGCAAGCCTGAAGACCCCGAGGTGGCTGACCGCTACTACCTCTCGACGATGCTCGGCTTCACCGGCATGCAGGGCAACACCGTGCCCGAGGTGCTGCGCTGCCTCGACCGCGCCGCCGCATCGGACGGAACGCACCCCAAGGGCACCGTCTACCTGATGGCCAACAAGAACGTGCGCGCCACCACGCGCATGAACCAGTTCGAGCAGGTCATCGAGGCGCTGAAGGAGCGCGGGCGCAAGGCCGTCGTGCTGACGGCGGGCGAGGACGGCCAGGACGGCAAGGTGCCGATCGGCAAGAAGGACATCATCGGCTGCATGGCGGGCATCGCCGGCTTCACGTGGCCCGGCGAGAAGAGCGTCATGCTGCCGGGCGCCATCGCCGAGCACCTGACGTCCTTCGGCGCCAAGTTCGACGGCTCGGGCCAGACCAAGATCAGCGAGTTCCTACGCAACGGCGCGATCGGCTCCTCGGGCGCCGTCGCCGAGCCGTACGCGCTGTGGCCGAAGTTCCCGCGCGCCAGACTGCACGTCTACTACGCGGACGGCTGCTCGCTGGCGGAGAGCTTCTACCAGAGCGTCTACGGCCCGTACCAGTTGCTCATCCTCGGCGACCCCCTCGCACGCCCCTACGCGCACTTCTGTGAGGTCGCGCTGGTCGAGACGCCCAAGGGCGCGTGGAGCGGCACGGTAGGCCTGAACCTGGACGTCGACCTGCCGGAGGAGCGCGACGTCAACACGCTCGAGATCTGGATCGACGGCAGGCTCGTGCAGGAGCAGACGCTCGACCAGATGATCGACATCGACACGACGAAGCTGGCAGACGGCGAGCACGAGCTGCGCCTCGTCGTGGTCGAGGACAGCGCCATCGAGACGCGCTCCTCCACGACACGCCGGTTCACCGTGAAGAACGGCTCCGTGGCAGTCTCGATCAAGGGCCCGAAGAAGGGCGCCGCCTACGGCGAGGTCGCGAAGCTCTCCGGCAAGGCGTCGAAGGCCAAGGAGGTGCTCGTGCTGGCGGGCACCCGCGTGGTCGCGACGGCCAAGCGCACCGGCAGCGGCTGGAAGGCGGAGGTCGACACCAGGCTTCTCGGCGTCGGCACGGTCACGCTGCAAGCGCGCGCGACCTTCAAGGACGGCACGGTCGTCCTGAGCCCGTTCCACGACCTGGAGATCGGCGAGTCCAAGGGCGCACCGAAGAAGAAGAAGCGCCGGACCACGCGGCGCAAGAAGACGAAGGCCTCCAAGTCCACCGGCGGCAAGCAGGCGGGCTTGCGCGCGGTCGTGACGGATGCGGCGGGCAAGGAGCACACCTTCCCGGTGCCCATCGTCGGTCGCAAGGGCAAGCAGCGCTTCATCACCGAGCTACGCAAGAAGGTGCAGGGCAAGCTGAAGACGATCCGCCTCGAAGGCGAGATCGAGGCGCCCGAGGACGGCGCCTACCGCCTGGCGATGAACGCCGCCGGTGCGCTCACCGTAAAGGTCAAGGGCGAGACGGTCTTCGAGGGAGAAGGGTTGGCGGAGGATCGCCAGGTCTACGCCGGCTTCGCGCTGAAGGCGGGCTGGCACCGAATCGAGCTGACGTACGCGCCGACGGGTACGGGCGACTTGTCGCTGTGGCTCGGCGGCGCCGTGGTGAGCGGCCCGCTGATGGGGAAGGCGCTCCGACACTAGGCACCTCGGCGCACGGCGGGCGAGCGACCCGCGTGGCCGTGACGGGTCGGGCGCAGACTCGGCCTGCGCTACGCGCCGGCCTCCCAGCCGCCCCTACAGCCTCTTCAAGTGCGGGCTCGTGGGGTGGCGGCCGCGCAAGGAGGGGCGAGGCGTGGCGTGGTCTTCCCACGCGAGCCTCGTCACGACACCGCGCGGACCCACAGCCACGAGGCCCAGCATAAAGACGGGCCGTGATCCTTGCGGACCACGACCCGTCAGCCTCAGGCGAAGAGGCAATCAGCTTGGGCAAGACCGGCTAGGTCTTGAACAAGCCGAGCTTCTGCTCACGCGGCGTGAACTTCTCGAAGATCGTCTTCGACGGATGCAAGCGCAGCGGGCCGTAGAGCAACTCGCTCAACACGTCGCGCCAGTCCGTCGTGACCAGCAGGTCGCGGTTCTGGTACGTCTTGCCCGGGGCCAGGCCGGTCCAGTCGCCGTAGACCTTCCCACCGTTCACCTTGCCGCCGATCACCCACGTCACGTTGCCGTGGCCGTGGTCGGTGCCGTTGTTCCCGTTCTCGCGGTTCGTGCGCCCGAACTCGGTCATGATCACCGTCGTGACCATGTTGCGCATGAACTGGATGTCTTCGTAGAAGGTCGAGACCGCGGTACCGACCTCGCGCAGCATGCGGTAGATCGTGTCGGTCTCGTTCGGACCGCCCTCGTTGATGTGGTGGTCCCAGCCGTTGCGATCGAGCGCGATCGCCTGCACGCCCTGGCCGCTCTTGAGCAGGCGCGCCGCCATCTGCAGCTGACGGCCCATGCCTCCGGCGGTCGCGGGGTAGCGCACTTCCTTGCCCGCGGGCTTCTGCGTGAGGATCTCCTCGAGCTTGCGCAAGGCGTCGATCGTGGCGCGGCCGTTCTGCGTCAGCTCGTCCTCATCCGTGCGGGCGGACTTCATGCCCGCCCCCTCCATGGAGGGCGGCTTCCGGTAGAGCTTGTCGAAGAGCGTGAGGACGTCGCTGTCCTTGTCCTTCGTGCGTCCGCGCGCCCGGCTCGGCGCGACGGCCAAGGCGGGGAACTTGCCGCGCAGCGAGCGCGGCAGGCGACTCTGCAGCGCCAAGGCACGGAAGTCGGCTTCGCCCTCGCCCGACGACGTCTCGGTCAGGAAGCGGTTCAGCCAGCCCGTGCGCACGGGCGAGTTGCGCATGCGCCCCTGCTCCATGAAGTCCTGCATCTGGAAGTGACTGCGGGAGGGCGAGTTCACGCCGCAGTTCACGACCGGCGCGAGCATCTTCTGGTCCCACAGCGACTTGAAGCCGGTGAGCGCCGGGTTGAGCCCGAAGGTGCCGTCGAGATCGATGCAGCCGTTCTCCTTGTCGGGCGGCGGCACGGCGATGTTCGGACGCATGTCGTAGTAGCGCCCCTCGGTGTAGGGCACCAACGAGTTGAGCGCATCCTGCCCACCGCGCAGGTAGATGACGACGACGGCCGGGCGTACGGCGATCTCCTTCTCCGGGGCGGCGTGTGCCTCCCCGGCGAGGGATCCGTAGACGCTCATTCCGGCAAGGCCGGCGGCTCCGGCTGCGAGGATCTCGCGACGTGTACTGGACATGGGCTCTCCGTTCCTGGGGCGGCTGTGCTCGTGAGAGAGGACTACTGGCGCTGGAACTCGGGCGACCCGAGCAGCAGCGTGGCCAGGATGTTGAATTCCTTGCGCAACTCGGCGATGCGCATCTTGCGGTAGTTGCGCCGGACGCCGTTCACGCGTCGGCGGAAGGGCGCCATCGTCAGCGACCCGGGGCGCTCGCCCGCGAAGAGGGAGTCCTGCAGCAGGTACTCCCAGACCTCGGGCTTCTGGCGCAGGTGCTCGTAGAGCGCACTGCCGTCCGTGCGCACGCCGGGCACGCGGTTGTTCAGCAGGTCGAAGGCGAACTGCCAGCGCACGGCCAGCACGCCGGTATCCATCCAGTCCACGGCAGCATCGCTGTAGCCCGTCGGGTCCTCCTGGCGCAGGACCGGCTGGCCCATGTCGCCGAGGCGCTGCATCACACCGCCCATGTCCTTGACATCGGCGCCGGTGACGCGCATGGCGCTGACGACGTACTCGAACGGCGTCTTGGCCTTCGTGAGCATGCTCGACTTCGCGTAGAAGTCGTCGTGCATGAGGATGGCCTTGGTGACCGCCTTGAGGTCACCCTTCGTCTTCGCCCACACCTTGCAGACGTCTTCCACGAGCTTCTCGCTCGGCTCGTCGGCCTGCAGGAAGCGCGCCATCTTGCCGACGACGTACTGCCGCGTGCGCTTGTGTTTGGCGAGGAACTTGATGACGGCCTCGCCCTCGTCCACGTCGCCGCTCTTGAAGGTCTTCTTCATGACGACCTTCTTGCCGCGTGCGTGATAGTTCTTCCGGAACGTGAACTTGCCGCCCTGGATCGACCAGCCGGTGAGCACGAGAGACAGCTGGATCACGTCGTCCTGGTCGTAGCCGTTGTCGGCACCGACGGTGTGCAGCTCCATCAGCTCGCGGGCGTAGTTCTCGTTGAGGCCGCCGGTGCGGCTCTCGTCCTCGCGGCCCTGACGGACCTTCTCGGCGCGCGCCATGGGCGCCTGCGACACGTGGTTGTCGAGGTAGAAGAGCATGGCCGGGTGCTTGGCGGTGCTCATCAAGAGGTCTTCGAACTTGCCGAACATGCCGCGCTGGATGACGCGCTCGTAGTCGGGGATGTAGTAGCGGACGTCGTCCTTCGTGATGTCGACGTTGAAGTGGTTGCGCCAGAACTCGGCCATCACCTGCTGGAGCTGGCGCTCGCTGTAGACCGCCTCCATCAGGATCGCGCGCGGCACCTCCCGAGCGGCCTGGTTGCGCAGGCGATTGAGCTCGGCCTGGCTGCGACGGGCCCGCTCGATGCGGTTCTCACCCTTCTTGGGGGGGCCACGATCGGTGGTCATGCGCGCGCCGCGCAGGCGTGCCACGAACTCCTCGGGCGACATCTTCAGCGTGGTGTAGCCCTCGATGCGCTTCTCGACCTCGGGGTCGGGGATGGTCTGCGGCTCGAGCTGGCGATCGATCCACGCCTCGATGCCCATCTTCTTGACGGCCTCCACGTCGCCGGGCCTGGCGCCGAAGGTCGCGCGGCGCAGCAGGTGGCGCACCTTGGCGGTGTGAGCATCGGCGTCCGTCACGTCTTCGGCGTGCAGCGGTCCTGCGGGCGCGACGAGCAGAGCGGTGACCAGACAGAGGAGGGCGGTTGTCCGCATGGAGGTCTCCCTGGCGCGGCACGGAGCCGCGCGCGTCCTGGGGGCTGGCCTCCGAGTATACGGACAGCCGCTCGGGCCCGGGCGCGGCTGGATTCGAGAGCCTCCTGCGGCGCCCCCTCGGCCGAGAATCGGGCAAGATGGGGTCCTCGCACCCCAGAATCGCGCGGCGCGCAGCGGGGGCGTGTCCGCACGGCGTGCGGAATTCGCGCGCTGAGGACACCGAATCGTGCCGTTTCGAGCGTGCGTGCCTACGCGCACCCCCGAGAGCCCCATTCGTTGCGGGGCCTTCGTCGGCCCCACGTGGCACGCATTTCGCTATAGGGTTGAGCGCAGGCCGGCAAGGGGGCCCTCAGCGAGGGAGCCCGAGGCCGGACGCTCTTTGATCACATCGGGACCGGGCCGTTCGGGCGTGTGCGATGCGCCTATCCCTCCCTCCCTACCCTCCCTCCTGGCGCCCCGCGCCCGTCGGACCGGTCTCTGCAAGGCGTGCCCCCTCACGGGGGCGCGCCTTTCTCTCGTTTTGGGGGCTCCCCAGAACGCAGATTTCCGGGCCTTGCGGAGCGCCTCCGCGCGCCCCTCTCGTATGCGCTCGGGCGGCCCTACACTTTCGGCTCGACGCACTACGTAGGGGGCTACGCACGATGGACGCCAAGCAACGCCTGAGGGAACGACTGGCCAAGCCGGGACCGCTGCTCGTCGCGGGCGCCCACAACGGCATGACCGCCAAGCTGGTGGAGGAGGCGGGCTTCGACGCCGTCTGGGCCTCCGGGTTCGAGATCTCGGCCGCCCACTGCGTGCCGGACGCGAACATCCTCACGATGGCCGAGCAGCTCGGCGCCGCGTCCTGGATGGTCAAGGCCGTAGACATCCCGATCATCGCCGACTGCGACAACGGCTACGGCAACGCGATCAACGTCATCCACATGGTGAAGAGCTACGAGAGCGAGGGCATCAGCGCCGTCTGCCTCGAGGACAACGTCTTCCCCAAGCGCTGCTCGTTCTATGCCGGCGTGAAGCGCGAGCTGGCCTCGGCTGAGGAGCACGCGGGCAAGGTGAAGGCCTGCCTCGACACGCGCAAGAGCGACGACTTCCTCATCATCGCCCGCACCGAGGCGCTGATCGCCGGCTGGGGCATGGAGGAGGCGCTGATGCGCGGCCGCGCGTACGCGGACGCCGGCGCGGACTTCGTGCTCGTTCACAGCAAGTCGGAACAAGCCGACGAGGTTCTGGGCTTCGCCGAGCAGTGGGACCGGGACACGCCGCTCGTCTGCGTGCCGACCATCTACAAGACGACGACCGCCACCACGCTCTACGAGGGTGGCTACAAGATCATCATCTACGCCAACCACGGCCTGCGCTCCGGCATCAAGGCGCAGCGTGAGGCGCTCTCGACCATCGTCAAGGAGCAGCACTGCTCCTCCGTCGACCATCTCGTCGTGCCCAAGACCGACGTGTACGACCTGATCGGCGTGCCGCAGATGAAGTCCGACGAGAAGAACTTCATGCCTACGGGCGGCGACCGCGTCGGCGCGATCATCCTCGCGGCCGGTGCGAGTCCGGAGCTGGGCGAGCTGACGCAGGACAAGCCGAAGGCGATGCTCGACGTGAAGGGCAAGCCGGTGCTTGGCCACCAGGTCGACGCGCTGAACGCCGCAGGTGTCAAGGACATCTCGGTCGTCGTCGGCTACAAGAAGGAAGCCGTCGACCTGACGAACCTCAAGACGTACAGCGCCGACGAGAGCCAGGGCGAGGCCGCCTCGCTCATGCAGGCCGCCAGCGAGCTCGACCGCCGCACGCTCGTGCTCTACGGCGACATCCTCTTCGACCAGGAGGTCGTCGAGCGCCTGCTGCAAGCCGAGGGCGACGTGGTGCTCGTCGTCGACCGCTCGAACCTCGAGGGCCGCCCGAAGCGCGACCTCGTGCACACGGCCGACACCAAGGCCGACAAGGGCGAGCGCTTCCTCAAGGGCACCCGCATCGACACGCTCGAGCGCATCGGCCAGGACATCGACGGCGCCAACGGCGAGTGGATCGGCATGCTGATGCTCTCGAAGAAGGGTGCGCAAGGGCTGCGCGAGCTGTACGCCGACCTCGGCGACGGCGCACTGCACCAGGCCGAGTCGCTCGACAAGGCGGCCCTGACCGACCTGCTGCAGGCGCTCGTCGACAAGGGCCTGACGGTGAACACCATCGACACCTTCAAAGGGTGGATGGAGATCGACACGTTCGAGGACTACCAGCGCGCCTGGGCGCAGCTCAAGTAGCGACGGAATAGGTAGGAAGAGGCATGCCGCACACGACCGAGTTCCTCGAAGCTCTCGAGGCCAACGGCTACGAGTTCTACTCCGGCGTGCCCTGCTCGCTGCTCAAGGGCGTCATCCGACGCTTTGACGAGGAGCCGAAGTGGGGCTACGTGTCCGCCGTCCGTGAGGACAGCGCCCTCGGCATGGCCGCCGGCGCCTACATGTCCGGCAAGAAGCCCGTCGTGTTCATGCAGAACAGCGGCCTGGGCGTGTCGATGAACGCGATCGTCAGCTTGGACGTGATCTACGAGATCCCCACGCTGATCGTCGTGTCGTGGCGCGGCAAGGACGGCCAGGACGCGCCCGAGCACCTGATCATGGGCGAGATCATGACGGACTACTTCGACGGCATCACGCTCGGCGAGATGAAGGGCCTGCCCTGGCGCATCCTCAACCCGGACACGATCGCCGAGGACGTCGCGGCCATCACCAAGGAGATCGACGAGCGCAAGGTGCCCGGCGCCTTGATCGTCGCGAAGGGGATCCTCGATGCGTCGAGCTGAAGCTGCTGCACTCGTGATGAAGGCGCTGGACGATCGCCCGACGGTCGTCTGCAACGGGATGATCGGCCGCGAGGCGTTCACCGCCGAGGACCGCCCGCAGAACTTCTACATGATCGGCTCGATGGGCCTCGGCCTCTCGATCGGCATCGGCGTCGCCCTCACGCAGCCCCACAAGAAGGTGCTCTGCCTGGACGGCGACGGCAACGTGCTCATGGGCGCGGGCGTGCTCGCCAGCGCCGGAGCCATGGGGCTGAAGAACCTGCACCACGTCGTGCTCGACAACGAGTCGCACGGCTCCACGGGCGGCCAGCGCACGATCGCCGACAAGGTGCATCTAGAGAAGATCGCCAAGGCCTCGGGCTACGCCTGGGCCGAGCGCGTCGCCCCCGAAGACCTCGAGGCCGCCCTGCCGGCCTTCCTCGAGCGCGAGGGACCGGCCATGCTGCTGGTCAAGGTCGAGAAGGGCAACGTCAAGGGCATCGGCCGCGTGACGCACACGCCCATCGAGATCACCGCCCGTTTTGCCAAGGCCTGCCAGGCCTGAGAGCGAGCCGGCGACAGCACCTGCACGCGCCGCACCGGCCACGACAAGGGAGTCCTGCCATGAGTCGTCAGGCGTTTACGCTGCTGAATCCGGGACCGATCAACGTCTCGGAGAAGGTCCGGCGCGCCCTCGCTGACTGCGAGGACCAGTGCCACCGCGAGTCCGAGTACCTCGAAATGCAGAGCCGCGTGCGCGAGAAGCTCGTGCGCGCGTTCGGCGTGGCCGCGGACTACGACGCCGTGCTCGTCTCGGGCTCCGGCACGGCGGGCATGGAGATGATGACCAGCTCCGTCGTGGGCGACGGCGTGCTGGTGCTCGACAACGGCGTGTACGGCGACCGCCTCAAGCAGATGGCCGAGGCCCACGGCATCCGCTGCAAGGTGCTCAAGGGCACGTGGTTCGAGCGCCTCGATCCCGCGGCCGTGCGCGACGCGCTCGAGGACGGCCTCGACACGATCGCCATGGTGCACCACGAGACGACGACGGGGCTGCTCAACGACGTCGGAGCCATCGCCGCCGTCGCCCGCGAGACGGGACGGCGCTTCATCGTGGACAGCGTCAGTGGTCTGGCCGGCGAGAGCTTCGACTTCGACGAGGTGCAGCCGACGGCGGTCTGCTGCACTGCGAACAAGTGCATCCAGGGGCTGCCGGGCGTCTCGTTCGTGCTCGTGAAGAAGGGCACGGCGATGCGCAAGCGCTCCGTGTACTTCGACATGGCCAACCAACTCGCGAAGCAGGACGCGGGCGGCACGCCGTTCACTCCCGCCATCCAGGTCACGGCAGCGTTCGAGGCGGCGCTGGACGAGCTGATCGAGGAGACCGTCGCCGGCCGCCTCGCGCGCTACCGCCACTACTCGACGACCGTTCGCTCGATCCTGGCCGATCTCGGCCTCGACCTGCTGCTACCGGGCGCACTGCTGAGCAACACCATCACGTGCGCGAAGCTGCCCGACGGCATCGCCTACCCGCAGATCCACGAGCGCATGCGGGAGGACGGCTTCGTCATCTACGCAGGTCAGGGCGACCTCGCGAAGCAGGCCTTCCGGATCTCGAACATGGGCTTGATCCCGCAAGCGCGACTGGACGATCTGGGTCCGGCGCTGAAGCGAGCGATCTCGTGAGGGCGGTGCTCCTCGCGGCAGGGGTCGGCCGCCGGCTTGGCGACGACAAGCCCAAGGCCTTGCTCGAGATCGGCGGCCGAACCCTGCTCTCGCGCCACCTGGAAAACCTCGCGGGCGCCGGCCTGCCGGTTCGCATCGTCTCGGGCTTCATGGCCGAGGAACTCCTCGCGCATGCTCCGGACGCGGAGAACCGGCACAATCCCGAGTTCCGCCGGGGGAGCCTGCTCTCGCTGGCCGCGGGGCTCGAGGGCCTGGACGAGGACGTCGTCGTCATGGACGCGGACGTGCTCTACGACCCGGCGATCCTGAACGACGTGATCGCGCTCGAGCGCGGCTTCGCGATCGACCCGCGTACGGATCCGGACGAAGAAGAGATGATGATCGGCGTGCAGGACGGCGTCGTGCGCGCGATCCGTCGTGGCCGCCTGGGCGGCTACGACCTCGTCGGCGAGGGTGTCGGCTTCTTCAAGATCGACGCGGCCTCGCTCCCCGCGCTACGGGAAGCGATCCAGCGCGCCGACCCCGAAGGCGACTACGAGGCGGCGCTCGATGCGTTCGTCGCGGAGCACGGCGCGGGCTATGTCGAGGTGGCCGGCAGGCCGTGGACCGAGATCGACTTCCCTGAAGACGTCGAGCGGGCGGAGCAGGAGATCCTGCCGCTCCTCAACCCGTGAACGTGAACGTGCCCGTCTGCGTCACCGGCGTGATCCGTCCCCGGGCCACGTGTCCCGGGCACACCTCACGTCGGTAACGGGCTCGCAAACGTTTGCATTCACGGTTGGCGCGCGTCAACCACGACCGCCGGCTCGCGCTGCTCCAGCGTCCGCTGCGCCCACAGCGTCAGCAACGTCACGACCAGCATCGGCAGAATCGCGATGAACGCGTAGAGCGTCGGACGTCCGAAGACGCTGCACACCGCCAACGCGGTGAAGTGCATCGTCGGACC
>JAHEIK010000425.1 GCA_024639415.1 Planctomycetota bacterium | reverse complement strand
GATACGCGAGATGACGCCCTTGCGGAAGCGGTTGCGGATCGTCTTGCGGACCTCGTAGTCCATCTTGACGTTGTCCGAGTAGGCGCGACCGCGGGCGAACCAGCGCGAGCGCCACGGTTCGCTGATACCGATGCGGTATCCGATGGGGTGGATCTTCTGTCCCATGATCAGCTGAGCTGCGGCTCCGAGACCGCGATACGGAGGTGCGAGGTGCGACGACGCAGCGGCATCGCGCGACCCATCGGGCCGGGACGGAAACGCGGACGACCGTGGACCAGCGGCCCTTCGTCGACGCGCGCGTCGCTGACCACCAGCGTGTTGACGTCGACCTCGTCGTTGAGGCCGGCGTTGGCGATCGCCGAACGCAGCACCTTCTTGAACAGCGACGCGCCACGCGTCGGATGGCCCTCCAGGAGGTCCAGCGCGCGGTTGACGTTGAGGCCGCGGATCAGGTCGGCGGCCGGCCGCGCCTTGCGGGCGGACATCTTCGCGTAGCGGTGGGATGCACGGAATTCCATGTCTTGCTCCTACCTACTTCTTGTCGTGGCCGCGGAAGATGCGGGTCGGCGAGAACTCGCCGAGCCGGTGCCCGACCATGTCCTCGGTGACGAACACCTTGGTGAACTGCCGGCCGTTGTGGACCATGAAGGTCATGCCCACGTAGTCCGGGGTGATGGTCGACGCGCGCGCCCAGGTCTGGATGGGCTTGCGGTCGTTGCTGGCCTTCGACTTGTCGACCTTGCGCTGCAGGCGCGGGTCGATCCAGGGCCCCTTGCGGATACTGCGAGTCATGCTCTACTTCCTCCCCTTGCGGCGCCGGACGATGAAGCTGTTCGAGGGCTTGCGCTTGTTGCGCGTCTTCTGGCCCTTGGCGGGCTTGCCCCACGGCGACACCGGGTGCTTGCCCTTGGTGCGGCCTTCACCACCACCGTGCGGGTGGGCGGCCGGGTACATCGCGACACCGCGGACGTGCGGACGGCGGCCCATGTGGCGGCGCCGACCGGCCTTGCCGAGCGTCACGTTCTTGTGGTCGGCGTTACCGACCTCGCCGATGGTGGCGCGGCACTCGACGTGCACGCGGCGCAGCTCACCGCTCGGCAGCACGATCAGCGCGTAGTCGCCCTCGCGGGCCGCGAGACGTGCGCTGCCACCGGCGCTGCGGACCATCTTGCCGCCCTGACCGGGGCGCAACTCGATGTTGTGCACCTCGAGGCCCAGCGGCATGTCCTTGAGCTTCATCGCGCAGCCGCGCTTGGGCTCCGCGTCCGGCCCGGACATGATCATCGTGCCCTGCTGCAGCCCCTTGGGCCACAGGATGTAGCTCTTCTCGCCGTCCGTGTAGTGGAGCAGCGCGATGTAGGCGGTCCGGTTCGGGTCGTACTCGATGTGCGCGACCTTGGCCGGGATCCCGTCCTTGTTGCGCTTGAAGTCGACCAGGCGATAGCGGCGCTTGTGGCCACCACCGCGGTGCCAGGCCGTGACCCGACCGCGGTTGTTACGACCGCCACTCTTCTTGAGCGGCGCGAGCAGGCTCTTCTCGGGCGTCTGGCGCGTCAGCTCGGCGCGGTCCAGCACCGAGGCGCCGCGGCGTCCGGGCGAAGTCGGCTTGTAGTACTTGAGTCCCATGGCTTTCCTCTCGACCTACAGGAGGTCGATACGGTCGCCCTCCTTCAGCGTGACCACCGCGATCTTGCGCGGCGAGGTCTGGAAATAGCTGCGCCCGCGGCGGCGCATCTTGCCGGGCCGCAGCATGGTGCGGACCCCGTCTACGCCGACGTCGAAGATGCGCTCCACTGCGGAGCCGATCTCGACCTTGTCGGCGCCGCCGGCGACCTCGAAGCGGTAGACGTTGAGTCGCTCCTGTTCGGAGGTCGACTTCTCGGTCAGCACCGGCTTGAGGATGATCTCGTAGGCCTCGGACATCTGCATGACTAGCCCTCCGCTCCCACGGCCACGCGGCCGGCGAGGACGTCCATCGCGCCCTCCTGGACCAGCACCCACTTGTGGGCGAGCAGGTCGTAGCAGTTGGTCTCGCCCGCGGTCCGCACGTCGACGCGCGGGAAGTTGCGGAACGACTTCCAGACGTTCTCGTCACGTGCGGCGGTGATCACCAGCACGCTGCCGCCGTCGACGGCGCCGGCGAGCACGCCGCGCGCGGTCTTGGACGACGGGGCGTCCATCGCCAGGCCACCGACCTCGCGGATCTCGCCGTCGGCGAGCTTGCCGGCCAGCGCCGAGCGCAGCGCGACGTTGCGCTGCTGGCGCGGCAGGTGGTAGGTCCAGCGGCGCGTGTTACGCGGCCCGAAGACCGTGGCGCCACCCACCCACAAGGGGCTGCGGCGGTCACCCGCGCGAGCGCGGCCGGTCTTCTTCTGCTTCCAGGGCTTCTTCTTGTGCCCGGCCAGCTCGGAGCGGACCTTGGTGTGGGCGTCGCCCTGGCGGCGGTTGGACTGGTACTGGACGACCGCATCCTTCATCGTGCGGTAGAGGAGCTTCTCGCCCAGGTCGAGCGCGTACTCCTTCTCGCCGGCGGAACCGTTCGCGGCGTCGTAGGTCGGGACCTTGACCATGGCTACTTCTTCCTCCCGGTCTTGGCAGTACACAGCTGGATGATGCCGTTCGGCGGGCCCGGCACGCCACCGCGCACCAGGATCAGGCCGCGCTCGGCGTCGACGCCCTCGACCACCAGGTTCTTGACCGTGGCGCGCGCCGCACCGTAGTGCTTGGCCATGCGCTGGCCCTTGAACACCCGGCCCGGGTAGGCGCACTGGCCGATCGCGCCCGGCTGGCGGACGTTCATGCAGCCGTGGGTCTCGGAACCGCGCGCGAAGCCGTGCGTCTTGATGGTGCCGGCGAAACCACGGCCCTTGGAGTTGCCGACCACGTCGATGACGTCGCCGCTCTCGAAGGTCGCCGCGGCCAGCTCCTGGCCGAGCTCCCAGGAAGAGGTGCTTTCGACGCGGAACTCGCGCAGGACACGGTGCGCCTGCACGCCGGCCTTCTCGGCCGACTTGAGTTGCGGCTTGGCGACATGCTTGTCGCGGGCCGGCAGGAAGCCGACCTGGACGGCTTCGTAGCCGTCACGATCCGTCGTGCGCAGACCGGTGACCGTACACGGCCCCGCCTCCAACACGGTGACGGGGACGACATTGCCGTCCTCACGGAAGAACTGGGTCATGCCCTTCTTCCTCGCCAGCAGAAACTTCGTATCGCTCATGGATTTGCCCCGTCTTCCAATTCGGGAGAGTCGCAGCGGTCCCCTCGGGGACATGCGGGAAGTGATTTCAGTCGTTTACAGCTTGATGCGGACGTCCACGCCGGCCGAAAGCACCAGGCGGTTGAGGGCGTCGATCGTCTGCGGAGTCGGCTCGAGCAGGTACATGAGCCGCTTGTGGGTGCGGATCTCGAACTGCTCGCGGGACTTCTTGTCGACGTGCGGCGAACGCAGCACGGTGTAGCGCTCGATGCGCGTCGGCAGCGGGATGGGCCCGGAGACGGCGACGCCGGTCAGGCGCGCGGCCTCCATGATGGACTCCGTAGCCTGGTCGATCGCCTCGTGGTCGTAGGCTTCGAGCCGGATCTGGATGCGGTTGGCCATGGGTGGGTAACTGGTGCAAGCCCCGAGTTCTCTAATCCGCCGCGGAAAACGCGGTTAGGTCCGGAGAATCACGGGGCTGCCCCGAAATGGGGCCGAGTATTCTAGAGGAGCAGGCCCTCAGGTCAAGGGTTTCGAGCCCATTCCCCGACCTCAGGCCCCTTCCCGCGGCGCGAAGCCGCGCGCCTGCATCGTGAAGGTGCCCTTGCCCTGGGTCTGCGAGCGGAGGCCCGTCGAATAGGCCAACAGGCGCTCCAGCGGAGCGCGGGCTTCCACCAGGCGGACCGACTCGTTGCCCCCCACCTCGACGATCTCGGCGCGCCTCTG
>JAHEIK010000069.1:2311-12658 GCA_024639415.1 Planctomycetota bacterium | reverse complement strand
TCGAGGGTGCCGAGGTGCACGTCTCGCACCCGGGCCGCTCCGACGCCACCGAAACGGACGCCAAGGGTCGCTTCGGCCCGCTCCCGGGGGGCGGCGAGGGTGAGCGTGTGTTCCTCGCCGCACGGGCCGACGGCTACGTGCCGCTGCTCGAGCCCGTGGTGCTGCGCGCCGGCGGGACCCAGTCGGTCGAACTACGCCTCGTGCAGGGCGAGCCCTGGACAGGCATCGTGCAGCACGCGAGCGGCAAGCCTGCCGCCGGTGCCACGGTCGGCTACACCCCGGACGGGATCGCAGGTCGCGTGCCTGCGAGCACGGTGAGTGACGAGCAGGGTCGCTTCAGCCTTGCACCGCCGCCGCCGCCCGCACCCGGACGGCGCGTCGTGCTGACCGCACGCCTCGGCGAGGCGCTGGGGGCGCTTGCGCTACGGCCGACGACGCCGCGACCGCCGAGCATCCTGCTCACGCTGGCCGCCGGCGCCACAGTGCGCGGCACGGTCGCCCAGCCGGACGGCGCGGCACTCGCCGGCGCCACGGTGCGGCTCACGCCCGACTGGCAGCACGTCCAGCGCGGCCCGACAATCGATGCGGCGAGCGCGCGCCTGCTTGCGGCGAACGAGGAGGGCTTCCTCGGCCTGGCGACGGCCAGCGGTGCCGACGGACGCTGGGAGCTGCGGGGCGTACCGCTAGGCGTCTACCGGCTCGTGTTCGCGCACGACGGGCAGACGTACAAGCGCGCTGACGCGCTGGAGGTCCGCGGCGACACCGACGCAGGCCGCGAGCTGCTAGGGGCGGGCCTCACCCTGGAAGGCCGGGTGCGCGACGAACGCGGTGAGCCCATCGCGGGCGCCGTGGTGCGCGCGACGCCCGAGGGCACGAGCGGGCAGACGCGCAAGACCTCCACGGGGCACGACGGTACGTTCGTGTTCCGTGGTCTCGCGGCGGGCCGCCACCAGGTGACGGCGACCTGGGCAGGCCGCGATCCGCTGCGCGGCATCGTGAACCTGGAGGAGGGCAAAGACGCACTCATCGCGCTGGACTTCGAGGCCGGCGCCTCCCTCGACCTGCGCGTGCGCGACGGGGAGAAGCTCTACAGCGGCACGCTCTCGCTGACGCTGCAGGGCAAGCTGGGCAGCACCCGTGCGCGACGCACGGTCCATGTGAGCTCCGGCACGGTGCGCCTCGACGGCCTCCCGACCGGCACGTACGTACTCGACCTCTCGACGGTGCAAGGCCAGCGTGCCCGCAGCACGGGACTGGAGTTGCTCGCGGGGCAGTCGACGGCGCGGACGGTCGCTCTGGTCTCCGGCGCGCGCCTGCATGGCGTGGTGCGCACGCCGGGCGGCGCGCCGGTGTCGCTGGCGCGCGTGACGCTCACCCACGATGAGAGCCGCGGGACGCTGCGCAAGCTCGCGACGGCGAACGCGCAGGGCTCCTACGAGGTAGCAGGCCTGCTGCCCGGTCCATGGAGCGTGAGCGTGCAGGGACGAGGCGGGGGCAGCTCCCTTACCGACGTGACGCTCGAAGCCGGCGCGGACCGTGAACTCGACCTGCAGCTCTCAGCCGCGGGACGCCTCGAGATCGAGGTCGTCGACGAGCGCGGCCGGCCCGTGCCACAGGCCTTGGTGACCTGGCGCAACGACGCCGGCACGAGCCGCACGCTGCTGCCGGCGCGCACGGACGCAAAGGGCTTCGTCGGCCTGGACGACGTTCCGGCCGGCGAGGCACTCACGGTGCGCGGCCGAGCGCCCGACGGGCGCTCCGCGACCACGCGCATCGAGGTCGGGGCGGACAAGACGGCGAAGGTGGTGTTGCGGTTGCCCGCGGCCGACTGATCCCGACAGCGCAGAAGCGGCTCTCGGTAGGGGCGGCATACATTGCCGCCCTGAGGGCCAACCGCCGGACGTACGCCACCGACATGGGCGGCAATGTATGCCGCCCCTACGGCCTCGCAGCCACCCGCTCGAGCAGCGGGCGGAGGTGCTCCAGCGTCCTGCTCGTCGCACCCTTGCTGCGCTCGATGACGGCGCGCGCGCGCATGCCCAAGGCCTCGGCGCTCTCCGGATCCGCCAACCAGGCGCGCAATGTGGCCTCGACGCCGTCCGCGTCCCGCGCGACGACGATCCCATCGACGTGGACGAGCATCTCGACCTCACCGCGGAAGTTGTGGATGTGCCGTCCGACCACGACCGGCTTGCCGAGGCTGGCCGGCTCCATCATGTTCTGGCCGCCGTGGCGCACCAGCGACCCGCCGACGAACACGGCGTCCGCGCGTGCGTACACACGCTCCAACTCCCCCACGGTGTCCAGCAGCACGATCTGCCCGGGCCCCGGCCGATCGGCGGGCCCCATCCGGCTGCGCCGCACGACGTCGCCTCCCTCGCGACGCATCTCGGCCTCGACGGTGTCTGCACGCGCGGGATGGCGCGGCGCGACGACGAGCCGGAGCTTCAGGCCATCGTCGCTCAGCCGGCGGTGGATACGCGCCATGGTGCGCTCTTCACTCGGATGGGTGCTGCCGGCCACGAGGACGGGTAGGCCGTCGTCCGCTCCCAGCAGACGCGCAAACTCGTCGTCACGGACCTCGTCCTGCTTGATCGGGATGTTGTCGAACTTCATGTTGCCCGACACGTGCATGCGGTCCGCAGGCACACCCAAGGCGAGGAAGCGCTGCTCGTGAAGAGGCAGCTGGACGCAGAAGATCTCGATGCAGTCGAGCAGCCTGCGCGTGATGCCCGGCAGCTTGCCGAAGCGACGCGCCGAGCGCTCGCTCATCTTGCCGTTGACCAGTGCGACGGGGATCTCGCGCTCCCGCGCAGCGAAGAGGAAGTTCGGCCAGAACTCGCTCTCGACCAGGATCATCAGATCCGGACGGATGGCGTCGAGCGCGTCATCCACGATCCACGAGAGGTCGGGAGGGTAGAACTCGACGCGGTGCCCGGGGTAGCGGCGCCGCGCGACGCGGTAGCCGGTGTCGGTCGTCACACTGATCACGACCTGGACGCCGGGAACCGTATGCTCGATCTCCTCGACGAGTCGCGCGGCGGCCTTCACCTCCCCCACCGAGACGCCGTGGACCCAGACACACGGATTCGCCGAGCGCCGGACGCGGCGCTGACCGAAGCGCCGGGGGATGTCGCGCGCGTAGGCCGCCCAGCGCGAGCGGGCCTTCGGGTCACGCAGCGCGCGCGCCGCCGCGTAGAGCGGCATTGCGGAGACCAGACCGGCGTAGAGGGCGTCGAAGGACCAGCGGACGACGCGTGCGGGAAGCGCCGGACGGCGCGCGTCAGCCGTTCGCGCCATGGCACTTCTTGTACTTCTTGCCGGAACCGCAGGGACACGGGTCGTTGCGACCGACCTTGGGCGCGTCGCGCTTGATCGGCTCCGGCTTGGCCTCGGGCGTGGAACCGATCGGCGCACCATCGGTGACGCCGGACTCGGGGCCCCCGAGCCCGCCTACGCCGGTGCTCATCTCGGGCATCGCGTTCTCGGACGCGCCACTCCAGATCTCGCCGAGGTGTTCCTCGGCCTCCTTGGAGAAGCGCACCTTGAGGAACTGATCGGTGACCTCCTCGCGGATGCCTTGCAGCATCTCGCGGAACATGCGGTGGCCCTCGATCTTGTACATGATCTTCGGGTCCTGCTGGCCGTAGCCCCGCAGACCGATACCGGTCTTGAGCCCGTCCATCGCGTGGAGGTGGTCCTTCCAGCGCGTGTCGATGCTGTTGAGCAGGAGGAAGCGCTCGAGCGCGCGCATCTCATCCTTGCCGACCTCGCCTTCGCGACGCTTCCAACCCTTCGTGGCCAAGGCGACGAGGGCGTCGATGGTGCCGTCTTCGTCGCCCAGGTCGACGTCGCTCGCCTGGCACTCCAGCCCGAACTGGCGCCGGAACCACGTTGCGAGGGCGTCGGCATCCCGCTCGCCCGAAGCGAAGATCTGCTCGACGTTGACGGCGACGACCTCCTCGATGAAGGCCTCGATCACGTCGCGCAGGTGCTCGTCGTCGCCATCCAGCAGCTTCTCGCGAAGGCCGTAGACCTCCTTGCGCTGGATGTCCATGACCTCGTCGTACTCGAGGAGGTTCTTGCGGATCTCGAAGTTGTGGTTCTCGACCTTCTTCTGCGCCCGCGTGATGGCCTTCGTCACCATCGGATGCGTGATCGCCTCGCCGTCCTTCATGCCCATGCGCTGCAGGAAGCGGCCGACCCACTCCGGCGCGAAGATGCGCATCAGATCGTCTTGGAGGCTCAGGAAGAACTGACTGGAGCCGGGGTCGCCCTGACGACCCGAGCGACCGCGCAGCTGGTTGTCCACGCGACGTGACTCGTGGCGCTCGGTGCCGATGATGTGCAGGCCGCCTGCCTGCTTGACGCCGGGGCCGAGGACGATGTCCGTTCCACGGCCGGCCATGTTCGTGGCGATGGTCACGGCACCGGGCTGACCGGCGTTCAACACGATCTGGGCCTCGCGTTGGTGGTGCTTCGCGTTCAGGACGACGTGCTCGATGCCGCGGCGCTCCAGCTTGCCTGAGATCAGCTCGGAGAGCTCGATGCTCGTCGTACCGACGAGGATCGGTCGCCCCTCGGCCTGGATGCGCACGATCTCCTCGATGACCGCCGCGTACTTCTCGTCCTGCGTGGAGTAGATCTGGTCGTCGTACTCGATGCGGATGAGCGGCCGGTTGGTCGGGATCTCGACGACGTCCAGCTTGTAGATCGACCAGAACTCGGCGGCTTCGGTCATCGCCGTACCGGTCATGCCGGCGATCTTCTCGTAGAGCTTGAAGAAGTTCTGGTACGTGATCGTCGCCAGCGTCTGGTTCTCGGGACGCGGCTTGAGGCGCTCCTTGGCCTCGACGGCCTGGTGCAGGCCGTCGGACCAGCGGCGGCCCTCCATCAGGCGGCCGGTGTGCTCGTCGACGATGATGATCTCGCCGTCCTTGACGACGTAGTCCTTGTCGCGCCGGTAGATGTAGTGCGCCCGGAGCGACTGCTCCAGGAGGTGCATCCAGTCGGTGTTGCCCGCGGCGAAGAAGTCGAGGCCCGCGAGCTCTTCCGCGCGCTCGAGGCCCTCCTCGCTGAGCACACACTGGTGCTCCTTCTCCTTCACCTCGAAGTCAGTGCCTGCGTTGAGCCTGCGCGAGACCTTGTCGGCCTCCTCGTACTTGCCGCGGTCCTCGTCGGCGGGGCCCGAGATGATCAGGGGCGTACGCGCCTCGTCGATGAGGATCGAGTCCACCTCATCGATCACCGCGTAGGCCAGCGTGCGCTGACACTGGAGGTCCTTCGTGACCTTCATGTTGTCGCGCAGGTAGTCGAAGCCGAACTCGCTGTTCGTGCCGTACGTGACGTCGCACTCGTAGGCCGGGATGCGCTCTTCCGAGTGCATGTGCGACTGGATGATGCCGACGGACAGGCCCAGCGCCTCGTAGATCGGGCCCACCCACTCCGCGTCGCGCTTGGCCAGGTAGTCGTTGACGGTGACGAGGTGGCAGCCCTTGCCCGCGAGCGCGTTGACGTAGACCGCCAGCGTGGCGACCAGCGTCTTGCCCTCACCGGTGACCATCTCGGCGATCCACCCGTTGTGCAGGCACCAGCCGCCGACGAGCTGGATGTCGTAGGGCCGCAGACCCAGGGTGCGCTTGGCCGCCTCGCGGCAGGCCGCGAACGCCTCCACGAGGACGTCGTCCAGGGTCGCGCCCTTGGCGATCCGGGCGCGAAACTCCTGCGTCTTGGCCTTGAGCGCCTCGTCGCTGAGCTGCTGGTACTCCGGCTCCAGCAGATTGACGCGCTCGACGACCGGCAGCGCCGACTTGATGACGCGGTCGTTGCGCGAGCCGAACACGGCCTTCAGGGCCTTCTGGATCATCGAGGGAACATCTCCTGTGCCGAACGGCCGAGGGTAGCAGCGCAGCAGGGCGGTGCCACGTTGGACTCATCACCCGTGCCTCTGCCTCTGCCTCTGCCTCTGCCCGTGCCTCTGCCCGCGCCTCTGCCCGACGGGGATCGACAGGTACTCGCGGGCACGGGCAGAGGCAGGGGGCCCCGGCTACGCCGGGGCTACGGCATCTGCAGGGTGCCGATGATCTCCTGCAGTGACGAGGCACCCAGCGAGGCGATGCGTTCGGGCAGCCCCTCGAGCAACTCCAGCGCGGCCGTCGGCCGGTAGTAGTTGGCCGTCCCCACCTGGATGCCCGAGGCGCCTGCGAGGAAGAACTCCATCGCGTCGTCGGCCGTCTCGATGCCGCCGATGCCGAGAATCGGCACATCGACCGCTTCGTAGAGCATCCGCACCATGCGCAGCGCCACCGGCTTGATGCACGGCCCCGAGATGCCGCCGTAGCCGCGCCCGAGGATGGGCCGGCGGTTGCGCCAGTCCACGGCCATGCCCACGATCGTGTTGATGGCGCTGATCGCGCTCGCCCCTCCCTCGACGGCCGCCTGGGCCACAGGGCGAATGTCCGTCACGTTCGGCGAGAGCTTCGCGATGAGCGGCAGGTCGGTCTCGGCACGTGCGCCGGCGACGACCTCGCGCGCCACGTCCGGGTTCGTGGAGTAGTCCAAGCCACCCGACACGTTGGGGCAAGACATGTTGAGCTCGAGGGCACTCACACCCTCCTCGGCCGCGAAGCGCGCCGCGAGGATGGCGAAGTCCTTGATGTCATGCCCGGCGATGTTGATCACCACCGGCGCTCCGAGCGTACGGAGCTTGGGCAGCACCGTCTCGATGTAGGCGTCGACGCCGGGGTTCGGCAGACCGATGCTGTTCATCAGGCCGCCCGGGATCTCACACAAGCGCGGCGGCGGGTTGCCCTCGCGCGGCTCGGTGGTGATGGTCTTCACGATCACGAAGCCGAGACGTGCCACCTCGTAGAAGGGCTGGAACTCGAGGCCCTTGCCGTATGTGCCTGACGCGGTGCCGACGGGATTCTGTAGCTCGAGGTCGCCGATGCGGAGACTCAGATCCACGGTCTCTGTCTGCGTCACGCGGACGACCCCTCCTCGGCCTTGGCCGCCTTGCGAGCCTCCGCGGCCTGCTTCGCTTCCTGGGCGCCGATGCCGAAGAGCGCATCCCACAGCACGAGCCCCACACCGACGACGATGCCGCTGTCCGCGACATTGAAGTTGGGCCAGGTCCACGAGGGATCCTTGAGCTCGCCCAGGTACACGAGGATGAAGTCGCGCACCTCGCTCCAATGCCAGCGGTCGTAGAGATTGCCGATGGCGCCGGAGAGGATCAGCGCAAGGCCCACGTGCAGGCTGCGGCTACGCGACCGCGTCCCGCCGAACCAAGCGAGGAGTGCGATCGTCGCGATGCCGGTCAGCACGAGGATGAGCTTCGTCTGGCCGGGAGCGATCCCGAACGTCACGCCGGGGTTCCACGTGCCCTGCCATGCGAGGAAGCCGGGGATCACGTCGATCTGGTGGGCACTGCGGGGCTGCCGGGGCACGAGCCCCAGGCGCTCCTGCATGTCGGCCTTGCTCCAGAGGTCGAAGGCCAGCCACACCGCGAAAAGGACGATGCAGACGAGCTTCAGCTTCCAGAGCCGCTTGCCTGCCGTGACGTCCTGGGCAGCTTCGAGTTGCTCGGGGCTCAAGCCTCCACCTCTTCCTGCTCTTCCTGATGGGCGACGCAGAGCGACGCATAGGGCAGGACCTGGAGGCGTCCCGTGGGAATCCAAGGCGCAGACGAGCCCTCGGGCCAGGCGTCCATGGCAGCGCAGGCGGTGCAGATGCCGTAGGGCGGCACCTCCGCACCATCGATGCGGCGGATGGCCAACTCGATGGCGTCGAGCATCTCCTGCTCACCCTCCAGCAGCGAGAGCGTGACCTCCTGCTCCTGGTTGTCGGATCCGTGATCGGCCATGTGATCCACGGAGAAGTCCTGCCCGGAGCCCTTGAGTGCCTCGTCGGCCAGGTCCTTGGAGCTGCGCAGGATCTTGGCGCGCATCGACATGAGCTGCGTGCGCAAGGCCCGCTTCTCGGCTGCCGTGGGACCACCGCGGGGGAACGAGCGCCGGGGCGTCTCCGCGCTGTTCTCGGGCTCGTCGGCGTTCTTGGGCGGCATCCTGGACTCCTGCGCACGCGTCCCCGCATGCGGCGCGGGAGGATACCCCTGCAATTCGGGGCGGTCAATGAGCGCGGCCGCGCTGGCAACCGGTTCAGGCGCATGGACGTATCCCGGGCTTCTCGAGCCGCGAGCGGCATGATGGACCTGATGCGCTCCCACGCTCCCCGCGACCCCGCAGGCGTGCTGCAGGCCTGGCTCGACCACCTGCAGGTGGAGCGTGCTGCCTCCCCCAACACGCTGACGGCCTACGCCGGCGATGTGCGTGCGGTCCTGGCCGCCTGCGGCCTGGCGCCGGTGGACTGGTCCAAGGACGGCGCCCTGGCCTGCCTCACCGGGCCGGCGCTCCTACGCTGGCTGCGCGCCGGACGGCAGGCCGAGGCGGCCCCCACCTCGCTCGCCAGGCGACTCGCGGCTGTACGGGGCTTTGCCCGCTTCGCCGTCGTGCTCGGCGCACTGGAGGAAGACCCGACGACGGGACTGCCCACCGGCCGCACGTGGGAGCGGCTGCCGAAGTCGCTCTCGCGCGGACAGATCGAGGCACTGCTCGATTCGGTCACCGGCACACGGCCGCTCGACGTGCGCGACCGGGCGCTGCTCGAAGCCCTCTACGCCACGGGGGCCCGGGTGCAGGAGGCCTGCGACTGGCGTCTGGAAGATCTGCGCCTGCCCGAGCGCGTGATGCGCTGCATCGGGAAGGGCCGCAAGGAGCGCTGGGTGCCGCTGGGCGAAGGCGCCGCGGAAGCGCTGGAGGTCTGGCTCGACGAGGCGCGTCCCCGGCTGGACAAGACCGGCAGCGAGCGCCTGTTCCTCTCCCGCTCGGGCCGACCGCTCGACCGCGTACGCGTGTTCCGCTTGCTGCGCGAGCGGGCCACCCGCGCGGGCGTGGCAGCCGAGCTGTCACCCCACACCCTGCGCCACTCCTGCGCGACCCATCTGCTCGAGGGCGGCGCCGACCTCCGCACGGTGCAGGAACTGCTCGGCCACGCCTCGGTGCAGACGACGCAGGTCTACACGCACGTGGATCGCGAGCGGCTGAAGAGAGTGCATAGGCGGTTCCATCCACGGGCTTGATGTGCCATCTCGGCGGAAACGACGTAGGAACCGCCAAGACGCAAAGGGAGCAAAGGACGCAAAGGCGCGACACGGCCGGCGCAAGAGGAAGAGGCGCAGGAGCAGCACGGTCGGTCCCCCGCCTTGGGTAGGCTCCCAGGACCGCGAGAGCCCCTGGAGCACCCATGCAGATCTTCCTGGATACCGCCGAGGTCGAAGACATCCGCACCTACGCCGCCTGGGGCGTGGTCGACGGCGTCACGACGAACCCCAGCCTGATCGCCAAGTCCGGCCGCGTGTTCGAGGAGGTGATCGAGGAGATCTGCTCGATCGTCGACGGTCCGATCTCCGCCGAGGTCACGGCCCTGGACGCCGAGGGCATGCTCGCGCAGGCCGAGCCCCTCGCCGCGATCCACCCGAACGTGACGATCAAGGTGCCGCTGATCCCGGAAGGGCTGAAGGCGACGAAGGTGCTCTCGGGCCGCGGCATCAAGACGAACGTCACGCTGTGCTTCTCGGCCAACCAGGCGCTGCTCGCAGCCAAGGCCGGCGCGACCTACGTGAGCCCCTTCATCGGCCGCCTCGACGACCGCGGCGAGCTGGGCATGCAGCTGATCGAGGACATCGTGCAGACCTACCGCAACTACCCCGAGTTCTCGACGCAGGTCCTCGTGGCGAGCGTGCGCAACGCCGATCACGTGCGCCAGGCGGCGCTGCTCGGTGCGGACGTCTCGACGATCCCGCCGAAGATCATGGACAAGATGGTCAAGCACGACCTGACGGACAAGGGCCTCGCCGCGTTCCTCAAGGACTGGGAGTCGGCGAAGACGGCCAGTTGAATTGGCACGGGTACCTCTCGGTAGGGGCGGCATACATTGCCGCCCACTCCACCTGCCGCCGTGGGAGGCGCCTCGTCCGTCGGAAGCGGCCCTGGGCGGCAATGTATGCCGCCCCTACAGCCGCCCCTACGCGATCCGCTCCAGGATCAGGCGCGCCAGGCGCTCGCCGATGCCGGGCACTGCGGCCAGATCCTCGAAGGGCGCGGCCTTGAGCCCCGCCACCGAGCCGAAGGCCTTCAGCAGGCGCCGCTTGCGCGCAGGCCCCACCCCGGGAATGCCGTCCAGCGCGCCGTCCCCGAAGGTCGCGGCCCTGCGCTTGCGCTGGTAGCGGCCTGCGAAGCGGTGCGCTTCGTCGCGCGCCTTTACGAGGATGCGCAGCGCCGGATCGTC
>JAHEIK010000069.1:0-2301 GCA_024639415.1 Planctomycetota bacterium | reverse complement strand
CGAGCAGCAGCGCCTCGCGCCGATCAGGCAGGATCAGCCGCTCCTGACTACGCACCCCGCCTTCGGTCCGCGCCTTCGCCATGCCCACCATCGGCACCTCGGGCAGCCCCCGCTCACGCAAGGCCGCGCGCGCAGCCTCGACCTGACCGCGGCCGCCGTCGATCAATACGAGGTCCGGCAGCTCGCCCAGCCCCAGGCCACCCGCGAAGCGCCGCCCGATGACCTCGGCCATGCCTCCGTAGTCGTCGCCGCCGGCGGCCTCGCGCACGGCGAAGTGGCGATAGGACGACGAATCGGCGACCCCGCCCAGGAGCACGCTCATCCCCGCGACCGGATCGGTGCCGGCCAGGTGGGACAGGTCGAAGCCCTCGATGCGGTCCGGCGGCCCGTCGAGGCCCAGGTGCGTGGCCAGGGAAGCGAGCGCAGCCTGCGCCTTGCGAGCGCGTATCGAGTGCTCACCGAGGGCCAACTCGGCATTCTTGCGCGCCATGCTCATCAGGTCGCGCGCCGGCCCGCGCTGCGGCACACGCACGGTGACGCGCGCCTCCCGTAAGCCGCCGAGCAGCCGCTGCAGCCCCTCGAGGTCCGGCGGCTCCTCCTCGACGAGCACCTCCGGCGGAATCACCTTCCCCCGCAGGTAGAACTGCGACAGGAATGCATGCAGCACATCCGCGCGCCCCAACACGGTGCGCTGCGGCCAGGCGCGCGTCGCCACGACGTGACCGTCGCGCACGTAGACCACACCGAGCATCGCCACGCCACCCGCGGTCGCCACGGCGACGACGTCGCGGTCCTTGCCGTCGGGGCTCACAGCTTCCTGCTCTGCGAGAACCGCTTCGAGCGCCTGCATGCGGTCGCGCAGGATGGCTGCCTTCTCGTACTCGTGCTCGTCGCTGGCAGCGTGCATGTCACGCTCGAGCCGGCGGAGCATGCCCGCGTCGCGCCCGCGCAGCATGGCGAGTGCTCCCTCGAGCAAGGGTGCGTACTCCGCGGGCGTGACCTTGTCCACACAGGGCGCGCAGCAGCGCCCGATCTGGTAGTACAGGCACGGCTTCGTGCGCTCGGCCAGCTCGCGATCCGAGCAGGTCCTCAGCGGATAGAGCGTGCGCAGGAAGCGCACCGTGCGCCGCAGCCCCTTCGCGCTCGCGAACGGCCCCAGGTACACGGCGCCGTCCTTCTTCGCGCGCCGCACCAGGCGGATGCGCGGGAACTCGTGCGTGCGATCGACACGCACGAGCAGGTAGGACTTGTCGTCCTTCAGGCGCAGGTTGTACGGCGGCTTCGCCTGCTTGATCAGCGTGTTCTCGAGCAGCAGCGCCTCCTCGGGCGTGTTCGTCGAGATCACGTCCAGGTCGTGCGCGCGGCGCATGAGCAGGTAGACGAGCGGCCGGCCGTCACCACGCTCCGAGAGGTAGCTGCGCACGCGAGCGCGGAGGTTGGCGGCCTTGCCTACGTAGAGGATCCGGCCGGCCTCGTCGAGCCAGCGGTACACCCCGGGCCCGGTCGGCACACGGCGGGCGCGCTCGCGCAGGCGGGAGAGGCGGTCGTCGGGATCCACGCGCAGAAGATACGGTGCGCAGGCAGCTTGCAGCCCTCCGCACCCAAAACGAAAGGGCGCCGGGGCCTATGGGCCCCGGCGCCGGCCGACCGGCTGATGCGCCGGGTCGCGACAGGACAAGGGGGGTCGGGTCCAGGGAGTTCCGCTACTCGTCGTTCGGATTGTAGTTCGCTACATAGAACGGGACTTTGCGGAACCAGACGTCGCTACCCGTCTTGCGGTCGGAGGGATCGGGCCCGTCAACATTCCACGTGGCGTAGAAGATGTTCCCGGCGGGCGTGATGCGGATCTGTGCTTCGCCCTCCTCCACCTCCTTCCACTTGGCCAGCCAGTCGAACACCGGGATGGCCTCCTCGACGTCCGGTGTGCTCGAGCGGTCCCAGGGGACCGTTTCGTACACCTCGCCGTAGTTCGTGACCTTGCAGTAGAAGAGGTCCGCCGGAATCGCGTCGACCTGCACGTCGTTGCCGGTGGCATCCGGGTCGAGCAGGTTGTTGCTGGCGGTCCCGTACGTCATCCACATGACGCTGTAGTCCTGCTTGTCGAAGGTCGGGTCCACGGGCTTGACGCTGCCGTCGGGCTTGGTCTCCGTGATGCTTCCGGGCGCGGCCATGATGCGCGGCTCGATCACGCTCTCCTTGTGGTTGGGGAGGTTGCTGACGTTGCGCGCGTAGCCATAGTCCACCGAGAGCAACTCGCCGTCGCCCTCGCGGTCGAACTCCACGAGCCCCTCGTGCAGACCG
>JAHEIK010000424.1 GCA_024639415.1 Planctomycetota bacterium | reverse complement strand
GACGGGCTCGGCCGCTTCGATCAGATCACAGAACGCCCGCGCCGAACCGTCCATGCCCGGACACTCCGGACCGGAGAGTTCGACCTCGAGGTTGTCGATCCCCAGAGCCGTACAGCACGAGAGGAAGTGCTCGACGGTGTGGACCTCGGCGTCCTCCGCGCCGACGAGAGCCGTGCGGCGGCTGCGCTCGGTCAGGTTCGCTGCTGCGGCCGGAACACGGGGGCGGCTCGGGAGATCGGTGCGGATGAAGGTGACACCCGCGTCGGCGGGCGCAGGCCGTACCTTCAGCACGGCCTCGACACCTTCGTGCAGTCCGATCCCGCGAAGCTCCTTCTCGCGGCGGATGGTGCGTTGCTTGCGCGGCATGGGGCCCGTTCGGGCCTCCCTACCTCTGGGCCTTGACGCGGGCGAGGACCTGGTCGGTGATGTTGATCCTGGCGTCGGCGTAGATGACCGGACGTAGCAGGCGCTTGAGCTCGTAGTCGTCCGGGTTCTGCGGCTTCATCGGCAGGCTCGGATCGGTCTCGTGCAGGACGAGATCGATGCCCTGCTCCTTGGCGTACGCCATGACCTGCGAGCGGACGGCGCGGTAGAGGCTCTCCAGACCACGCGCGTACTCGCGTACGGCAACCTGCCGGGCCCACTCGAAGTTGAACTTCACGCGGTTCAGCTTCTCCTGGTACTGCTTCTCGCGCAGGGGACGCCCGGGCTCGTTGTCGAGCATGGCGTCGATCTTCTTCTTGAGTGCTTCGAGTTCGGTCCGCCCCGCCTTGGCTGCGTCCTCGGCCGCCTGGCTGGCCTTGCGGAACGCATCCTCGACGACGTTGTGCCGGGGGTGCTCGCGGATGATCTTCGCCATGTCGACGACGGCAACCTTCGAGGCGGCCTCCGCCGGCGTGGCCATCACGACGAGCAGGATCAGCGGGACGATCAGGGTAAGCAGACGCATACGGACATCCTCCGGAGTCGCCGGCGTGCCCTGGGGCCGGCCGACGGTGACTGTTCGTTGATTCTCTCTGGCCGAGGCGACGGCTTCACGCGCTTTCCGGGGAAGGCCCCGCGCGCCGGCCGGCCCGAGCCCGGATCAAAGGTCGCGTCCGAGGCTGAAGGAGAAGACACCCTCCTCGTCCTCCTCCTCGGAGTAGATGGGAAAACCGAAATCGAGCGCCATGGGCCGCCGCCCGGTCAGGAACGGGATCGCGAACCGCAGGCCTGCGCCCACGGTCACACGCCAACGCCAGGCGTCGTCGGAGTTCAGACTCGTACCCAGCGTGCCCTGGTCCGTGAAAACCACGACGCTCAGGGTGCGGCGCACGAGCGGTAACTCGTACTCCAAGCTCGATGTGAGCACGAACTCGCCGCCCGTAGGGCTGCCGTTGACGTGCGGGCCGACCCCGCGGAACTCGAATCCGCGGAAGGTGCGGCCACCGGCGTAGAAGCGCTCGTACGGGGGAACTTCCGGCGTCGATCCGAACGCCTCTTGGAGGCCGGCCGTGATGCGCGCGGAGATGCGGTGCTTCTTGCCCTCGTCGTCCTCGTGCACGACCCAGATGGCGTTGCTGCGCGCACTGAGCGTCCAGAAATCGAGGTCGCCGCCGAGGAAGCCGCCGGCGTACTCGGCCGAGAGCCGTGTGGTCGTCTCGAGCGTCGGCTTGATGGAGTCGTCACGCGTCACATAGGAGAGGCCGAGCGTGAGTGAGTGGAGCGCATTCTCGTCGCGGAAGAGGAACACGCCTGGCACCGCGTCGGGCTCGACGTCGTCGAGGTCGATACCCTCCTGGCGCCAGGTGAGTTCGGTGAACAAGCCTTGCGTGTTGTCGGGCGTCTGGAGCAGCGGATAGCCGATGCCCAGCTTGTAGCCGAAGCGGTCGGTCCGGTAGTCCTCGCGGAACTCCAGGCGCTTGTACACGGACGTCTCGAACGAGAACTTCGAGCCGAAGAGCCGCGGCTCACGGAAGCGCACGCGGAACTGCGTGACCTCGGTGCCGGGGTTGAGCAGGAGATCGAACTCCTGGCCTGCGCCCGTCCACGCGCGGCCGGAGGTGATGTCGTCAAACGACGTGGGCCAGCGAGCGATGTCGAAGTTGCGCTTCTTGAACTGCACGGAAGCGGAGAAGCCGCCGTTGGTCGAGAGCGCGACACCGAAGGTCACGTTGCCCGTCTTGCCCTCGACGACTTCGTACGTCGCGTGCTTCCAGCCCTCGATCGGATCTCCGCTGCCGTCGAGCGCATCGTCGATCCGCAGCGTCGCGCGGTCGAAGTAGTTGAGCCGGCGGATCGATGCCAGGCCCTGGTCGAGCCGCGTGCGGTCCACGTACCCGCCCGGTGCGGTGAGGACCTCGCGTCGCAGGATCTTGTCCCGCGTGTACTCGTTGCCCACGAAGTCGATGCGCGAGAGACGGAACTTCGGCCCCTCGCGAATCGGGATCTTCAGGTCGACGACCAACTCCCGCTCCCGGCCGCGCATCTGGACCGTGCCGCTCTGCCGGTCGCCGATGTTCGCGTTGAGGTACGAGCGCGCGAAGTACTCCTCCTTGATCTTCGTCAGGCCCTTCTCGGCCTTCGCCCCGGAGAAGCGCTCACCGGTCTTCACGCCCAACCAGGCGCGCAGCCGGTCGTCCGTGAAGTAGGCGATGTCGGCCGCCGTGGGGCTGGCGACCTTGCCGGGGTCTTCCCGCTCGATCTCGAACTCGATGGTGCCGACCGTGTACGGCTGGTGCTCCGTGATGCTGATGGAGATCTCGACGCGCGACTTGTCGTCCGAGAAGCGCAAGTCGTCGAGGGCGACCTCGGCGTCCAGGAAGCCTTCGCTGCGGTAGAGCTGCTTGATCGAGACCAGGTCCTGGGCGAGCACGTCCTCGCGGAACGTCAGGTCGCCGATGATCTCCTCGATGAAGTTCGGCGACTCCGTGATCATCACCTCGAGCAGTTCCTTGCGCTCGAGGTGGCTGTTGCCACGGAATACGACGCGACTCACCGAGGTGGCGGGACCTTCGACGACGGTGAAGATCACCCTGCGACCGCCGTTGGGCAGCGTGATGACGCGCGGGTCCGGCACGTGCGCGAAGTGGTGTCCGCGCATGCGGTATGCCTCTTCCACGTCTTCGCGATCCGCCGCCAGCTGGTACGGCGACAGCGGGAAGCCCTCGCGCGTTCGCAGCAGCCCCTTGACCTCGGCGTCGTCCAGCGTGTCGTTGCCGCGGATCTCCAGTTGCAGGATGAGCGGGTTCTCGCTCACGCGGAAGCGTAGGACGATGCCGCCGGCCACGGCTTCCTCGACGACCTCGATCTCGCGGAAGTAGCGATAGAGTTCCTCCATGTCCGCGTCGAGCAGGGCAGGATCGAGGCGCTCGCCCTCCTTGTTGCGCAGGCGCGTCTTCAACATGGATGAGGCGTAGAGGAGGTTGCCCTCGAACTCGATGCGCCGGATGAACGGGCGCTCGGCGGCCGGGTCGGCCCGGTCGGAAGCGGGCGCCACGGTCCCCGGCCGCGGCTGGGCAGGCGACGGCGGCTGTGGCTGCGGGACGGCAGGCGGCGCGGGCTGCACGGGCACGCGGGGCTGCTCGATGGCGGGCGGTGCCGGCTGCGCAGGCACGCGCGGCTGCGGGATTGCCGGCGGTGCGGGGATGGCCGGGGCGGCGGGTCGCGCGGGGCCGCGCTCGCGCGCGGACGGCGGCCAAGCCGGCGGCGGAGGCGGCGGAGGAACGGGAGGCGCGGCGCTCGCGCTGCGGGGGGCGAGCGCCGTCTCGGGCCCCGCAAGGCCCGCTGCGAGCAGCAGGAGCAGGCAGCCGAGGATGCAGGCGCGCGAGAGGCAGCGGGAGCCGGGCCGTGTGTGTCGCCTACCGCCTTCAGAGCCTGCGCGCACCGTCTTGCGCCCTCCTGGATGGCGTACGGCTCCGGCATGGCGCCGGAACCGCGAACCTGCCCG
>JAHEIK010000423.1 GCA_024639415.1 Planctomycetota bacterium | reverse complement strand
AGGTGGCGGATCGTGATCCCCATCCCCTTGAGCACTTCGACGAGATAGAACGCCTCACCACCGCGTACCCGGGCGCCCTTGCCTCCCGTGATCGCCTTCGGTCCGTGGATCGAATAGGCCATGGATCGCTCCTACGAGTTCACGACGAGCACAACGGCCGCCGTGACGAAGAAGTTGAGCAGGGCGAGCGGGAGCATGAATCTCCAGCCGAGCTTCATGAGCTGGTCGTAGCGGAAGCGCGGCAGGGTCCAGCGCACCCAGATGAACGCGAAGATGAAGAAGCCCACCTTCGCCGCGAAGATGAGCAGGCCCATCCACCAGCCAAGCTGCTCGAGGCCGAAGAACGTCCAGCCGCCGAGGAACAGCGTCACCAGCAGGGCGGCGCCGACCATCATGGCGATGTACTCGCCCATGAAGAACAGCGCGAACTTCATGGAGCTGTATTCGACGTGGTAGCCGGCCACGAGCTCCGTCTCGGCCTCCGGCATGTCGAAGGGCAGGCGGTTCGTCTCGGCGTACGACGCCACGAGGAAGACGAACGCCGCCAGCGGCTGCTGGAAGACGAGCCAGGTGTTCTCGGCCTGCCACGCGACGACGTCGCCCAGGTTGAGCGAGCTGACGAGCAGCACGACCGGCACGATGGCGAGTCCGAGGCTCAGCTCGTAGCTGATCATCTGGGCGCTGCCCCGCACGCCACCGAGCAGGGAGTACTTCGAGTTGCCGGCCCAGCCGCCGAGCGTGATGCCGTACACGCCCAGGCCGGTGATCGCGAGGATGTAGAGCACGCCGATGTTGAGGTTCGCGGCCTGCCAGGAAGTGGCCGTCTCGACGCCTGCGGCGTTCGTGTCGATGGTGCCCGTGAACGGGATGACCGCGAACGTGATCATGGCCGGCACGACGACCACCAGCGGCGCGATCGTGTAGAGCAGCTTGTTCACGTGCCCGGGGATCACGTCCTCCTTGAACATGAACTTGCCGAGATCCGCGAGCGGCTGGAGCAGGCCCTCGGGGCCCACGCGGTTCGGCCCGAGGCGGTCCTGCATCCACGCGCTGACGCGCCGCTCGGCCCACACCATGAGCGCCGCCCCGATGAGCAGCACGTGCACGATGGCGAGCACGACGAGGATGCGGCCGATCACCCAGCCGAACGTCGCGGAGCCGTCCGCGCCGCGGGCGAAGAACGCGCCGAGATCCTCGAGGATCCCCAGGGCGGATAGGGGTAGGAGACTGCAGAGCAGGGTCATGACCGGGCTCCCACGCCGGCGGCCTCGAAGCCCGCCGGGAACTCCAGCTTCTCGAACTCGGGCAGCGCCCGGAGGTGGGCGACCACGCCCGCGTGGCCGCGCCAGTCGTAGCCGTCGTCCAGTTCGCCGAGGATGTCCTCGAGCAGGTCGACCGGTGCGGCGAGGTTGTTCGGGCCGATCGCCGCGTTGCGGCTCATCGACTGCACGATGCCCGCGCCGTCGACGAGCAGGCCGTCGCGCTCACTCCACGTACCCATGGGGAACACGACCTGGGCCGAGTCGGGTACGTGCTCGCCGTCGACGGCGAAGACCACCACCGCGCCGCTCTTCTCGCGGAACGAGGCGTTCACGTGCTCGTCGCGCTCGATGAGGAGCAATGCGGCCGCCGAGGCGCTCTTGGCGCGCGCGAGGCCGAGCAGCTCGGCGCCGGCGGCGTTCGCGCCCTTCTCGGCGACGACGAGGAAGTCGTCGCCCTCGCCGGTGGCGGCGGCGTACTTGGCCGCGCCCCCGAGCGCCGCAGCGACGTCCTGGGCGACGGCCATCTCCTCGAGCGTGCAGCCACCGTCGAGGATGACGTTGCCGGGGGCCGCCTTCAGGGCCGCGGCCGCGGCGCTGATGGCGTCTTCCCAGTTGGCGACGGCCAGCGTGCCGTCGTCCTGGCGGATGAGCGGTGCCTCGAGGCGCGTCGGGGCGTTGGCAAACTGGTAGTCGGTGCGACCGGCGTCGCACATCCACCACTTGTTGACGGCCTGGTTCTCGCGCGGCTCCATGCGCATGAACTCGCCCTCACGGCCGCCCGTCATGACGTTGCAGCCGCGGGCGCAGCCGGTGCAGACCGACTCTGCGAAATCCATGAACCACAGGCGGCTCTTGAAGCGGAAGTCGCGCGACGTCAGCGCCCCCACCGGGCAGAGGTCGATGATGTTCATCGAGTAGGGCGTGGTGAACTCGCCCTTGCTGGTCATGACGACCATCTCTTCGTCGCTGCGGCCCTGCATCGCGAGCTCGTTGGTCTCGGTGATCTCCTCGCAGAAGCGCACGCACAGGGTGCACTTGATGCAGCGCTCGGCGTCGTAGACGATCTTGCTGCCGAAGGGCACGTTCTTGGGCAGCTTGGTCTTCGCCGTCGTCGAGGACGCCTTGCCCTGGCCGATCTCGTAGCTGTAGTCCTGCAGGTGGCACTCGCCGGCCTGATCGCAGATCGGGCAGTCGAGCGGATGGTTCACGAGGAGCATCTCCATCGTGCCCTCGCGGCCGTCCAGGGCGAGCTTGCTGTCCGTCTGGATGCGCAGCGGCTCGTTGACCCACGGCGGCGGCTCGCACTCCATCTTGCAGGAGATCTGCGGCTTGGGATTGCCCTCGACCTCGACGACGCAGATGCGGCAGTTGCCCGCGATGGAGAGGCCGTCGTGATAGCAGTAGTGCTGGATGTCGATCCCGTTGGCGCGCGCGACCTGGATCACGGTCTGGCCGGGCTCGAACGGGTACTCGGTCCCGTTGATGAAGATCGTCGTCGGTCGATCGGCCATCAGTTGGCTCCCACGCCCGCGGGCTCGGAAGAGGCGGCGGGGTCATCCGAGGGGTTCTCGTGGCCCGGCATCTTCGCGAGGAACTCGTGGCGGAACTTGCGGATGATCGAGCGCAGCGGCCAGACGGCGGCGTCGGCCAGCGCGCAGATGGTGCGTCCCTCGATGTTCACGAACAGGCGCTCGAGGAGATCGAGGTCGGCGGGGGTGCCCTCGCCGCTCTTGATGCGGGTGAAGATCTTCTCCATCCAGTGGCAGCCCTCGCGGCAGGGCGTGCACTGCCCGCAGGACTCGTCGGCGAAGAAGTGCGCGATGTTCTCGCACGCGTCCACCATGTCGCACTGGTCGTCCATGACGATGGCGGTCGCGGTGCCGAGGCCACTGCCGACCTTCACCAGCGCGTCGAAGCCCATCGGCACGTCGAGCTCGTCGGCCGTCAGCACGGGCATCGAGAGCCCGCCCGGGATGACCGCCTTGATGCTGCGCCCCTCGAGAGCGCCGCCGCCGTACTGCTCGATGAGCTGGCGGACGGTGATGCCGAACTCGAACTCCCACACGCCGGGCGTCTTGATGTCGCCGGAGAGGCCCATGAGCTTCGTGCCGGCCGAGCCGAGCGCGCGCGGGTTGTCGGGGTCGGGCGCGATGCCGAGGTCCGCGAACCACTGTCCGCCGTTCTCGATGATCGACGGCACGTGGGCGAGCGACTCGACGTTGTTGATCACCGTCGGGCAGCCGAAGGCGCCCTCGACCGCGGGGAACGGCGGCTTGATGCGCGGGTGGCCGCGCTTGCCCTCGAGCGACTCGAGCATGCCGGTCTCTTCGCCGCAGATGTAGGCGCCGGCTCCGGTGTGGACGAAGGCGTCGCACGCGAAGTCCTTGCCCATCACCTGCTTGCCGAGGATGCCTGCCTCGCGCGCCTCGTGGATCGCCCCCCAGAGCCGCTCCTGCGACTTCGGGTACTCGCCACGGACGTAGATGTAGATCGTGGAGATCCCACACGCGTAGGCGCAGAGGAGGCAGCCCTCCAGCACCAGGTGCGGGTCCAGCTCCATCAGGTAGCGGTCCTTGAACGTGCCGGGCTCGCTCTCGTCGGCGTTGAGCACGAGGTACTTGGGCTTGTCGGTGTCGGTCGGAACGAAGCCCCACTTGACGCCCGTCGGG
>JAHEIK010000422.1 GCA_024639415.1 Planctomycetota bacterium | reverse complement strand
ACAGGCCCGGACCGCGATGAGCCAGGCGCGCGAGTCCGCCCTGCGCCTGCAGCACCCCTACATCGCTCCCGAGCACATGCTGCTCGCGCTCACCGACGAGCGCACCGGCCGCGCACCGCAGCTGCTCGAGACGTTCGACATCGACCTGGCGAGCCTGCGCAGCACCATCGAGTCGAAGCTGGAGAGCGGCGAGGCCCCCGTCTCCGCACGGCAGCTGCCGTTCACCGACGGGGCGAAGCGCGTGCTCGAGAGCACGGTCGACGAAGCACGCCGCCTGAACAGCCGCACCATCGGCTCCGAGCACGTCCTGCTCGGCCTGCTGCGGGAACCGACGGGCGTCGTGAAGACGGTCCTCGCGGACGAGGGCGTGGATCTCCAGGCAGCGCGGCTGCGCGTCAGCGCCCCGCCCAAGCGGTAGCCCGGGAGCCCGTCACTCCTCGTCGACGAACAGGGCGCCCAGGCGGCCCTTGTTGTCGCGGACGTACTCGATCCACCAGTCCGCGTCGGCGCCCTGCATCTCCATGCCGGTCAGGCGCGAGAGAGCGGCCGGGAGCACGCGTGCCAGTGCCGCCCAGCGGTTGCGGGCCAGCTCGCCGGTGTGACGGTACTGATCGTTCGGGACGGGATCCTTGCTACGTCCCTTCGCACCGGGTCGGTCCTTGGAGATCGACTTGATCACCGTCTTCAGGATCTTCACGCGCTTGCGCTTGCACTCGCGGAAGTGCCCCAGCGCCTCCAGGGCCTTGGCGGCCAGCGTGTAGTCCTTCGATTCCGTCACGATCTTGAGAAGCGGATCGACGAACTCCGCCGAGCAGAGCTGCGGGCACACGGAGACGGCCGTGCGCAGAGGCGTCGTCGTGGTCGTTCCCGCTCGCATGCGCCGGAGCTGCGCCGTGATGTAGCGGGCACCGTCCTGATCCCCGGTGCTGCCCAGCCCCTCGAGCGCGGCAACCCGCACGGTGATGCAGACCCCGCGGCCGCGCGTGAGTCCGCCCAGCAGCTTCACGCACTCCTTGCGGACCTTGGCGACCTGCTCCGCGTCGCCGTGCAGCACGACGATCAGCTTGATGTCGCCCTTCAGGGCATCGCCGTCCTTCGCGCGCTTGTGATCCGCCACCGACGCCTGGAGCGCGGCCAGCCGCTCGGCGACGGTGATCCCGGGCACCGTCGGCGCCTCCTCGGCCAGCGCGGGCCCGCTCATCGCCAGCGCCAGCAGGGTCGAGGAGATGAGGCCCACGATGCCTCGCCCCCAGAATGCGGTACTCATCGTGTACCTCCACACAGGTCATCTCCATGGGGCAATGGCCGCGATGCGCGAATGGGGACGCGCTTTCTCGACAGCGTTGCGGAATTTCGCTGTCACCGGCGCCCGGGATGCGTAGTGACCTTTGACATCACGCGGGGAATGTGATGGCGAGCGAGTCAGGCTCCAGCGACGAACGGCTGGTCGTCCGCGCGCGCCGGGGCAGTGCTCGGGCGTTCGGGACCCTCTGCGCGCGGTACGAACGGCTGGCTCGTTCACGCGCGCGACTCTGGATCGTGGGGCGCGTGTGCCGCAGGGTCTCCTTGCGCGACGTGCTCCAGGAGGCGTACCTGCACGCCCACGAGCACCTCGACGAGTTCGAGGACCGCGGGGAGGGCGCCTTCGGTGCCTGGTTGGCACAAATTGCCGAATACAAGGCGCGCGAGGCCGTGCGTCGCCACGCGGGCGTCGCCCAGCGCAACGCCGCCCGCGAGGCGCCGCGCGACCTGCGGCCTCCCACCGCGCAGGTCCCGGGCCGCGAGCCCACCCCCAGCCAGGTGGCGATGCACCACGAGGAGGCGGACACGGTCCACGCCGCCCTGGACGCCCTGTCGGAAGACCATCGCACGGTCCTCGAGCTGGTGCAGTTCGACCACCAGTCGCTGAAGCAGGCCGCCTTCCTGATGGGCCGCACCTACGAGGCCACGAAGAAGCTCTACGGGCGCGCGGTGGCTGCCCTGGCCCGCGCGCTGGGGAAGCACGCGACGGAGAGCTGACGGCTTGCAGGCCGTACCGCAGGAGGCCGGCCCCCTTCGATCTGCGTGCCGCGGGAGTGGTCGGGCAACCGACGAGCCGAGCGCATCGGCAGCGACGAAGTACGCATGCGACGCGACGCGATTGACAACAATTCGCAACCAGGGGCTGCGGTTGACGCCACGCGGGCCGGCGCTCTACATTCGCCCGCACTCACAGCCGCAAGACCTGCGCGCTGTCCAACGCTAGAGGGGAGAGGCAAGAGATGAGGTATTGGTACGTGTGGACCGCCCTGGCGGTCCTGTCGATCGTCGTGGCTCCGGTGCTCGGCGAGGCAGGCTCGAACACCACGAAGCGCGACCTGTCCGACTTCCTGGAAGCCCAGGGGACCTTGGACGATCCGCCGCTGTACTTCCCGGACGTGCCCGACTACCAGGGCTGGGTCGACACGGACTTCGTCACGTTCGCCCTGATCGACTACGCAGGTCTGGCCGACGCCTATGTCGGCGACGAGACCGGCACATCCCTGGGCACCTCCGTCAAGGGAAAGGTCACGGAACAGGAGCTCTCGGACGGCACCGCCGAGATCACGGTGAAGCTGCGTGCCAGGAACGCCCTGGCCTTCGCCCAGTCGGTCGAGGACGTCGTAGCCAATGAGTACGACTTCCTGGCGACGCCGACGATCTTCGGGTTCAAGGCACAGGAGGTCGTCGAGGATGGGGAGACACCCTCGCTGGGTTGGGTCCACCTGGACACCTCGTTCATGATCTCGGAACCCGGCGCGGATCTGCCGGACTTCCTCGCCCTGTTCGCCGATCCCGGCACCTACTCGCCGATCACCCTGAAGTTCAACTCCATGACGATCGGCGCGCGGCCCGACGGCACCGAGGCCAGCTTGCGTGTGCACCAGGTCGGCGAGACCGTGCAGGACGAAGATGGCGTCTGGGGCTGGGTCTTCAGCAAGGAGGTCGTCGAGGTCAAGGATCTGGACGATTAGGCACGACCTCGGATCGACGAGAGAACGTCAAGGGCCGGCCGGCGATTCGCGCCGGCCGGCTCCCTGGAGGGCGAACTCGGAGGCGCCCCCGGGGGGTGCACATCGCGCCTCCCCGGGGCCGCCGGCTGCCCTGCGACGCCGCCATCCTGTCCGCTGACGCCGCCCCTCGCCCCGTGAACCGGCGGGCGGCCGCAGGCGATGCGGTCCCTCGCGCAGAGTTCGTCCGGTGCCATCGACCTGGGTGCGGTGAGAACCACAGCGCGACCCTCGACTGCTGGCACCGTGGGCGGATCGATGCGAAGAGCGTGGGCCCTCATCCGCCGCCGCCCCCCCGTTGAGGCGATGCCGTGAGCACGAACCCCTCCCGCATCGCCAGCGTCCTCAGCGCGTGGCAGGAGCAGCTCGACCGCGGCGAGGAGGCGGACCCCGAGCGGTTCATCGCCCAGAACCCCGACATCGCGGACGAGCTGCGCACGCAGTTCGCGGCGATCTCCAGGCTGCGCCGCACGTTCTCCACGCGCAAGGCGTCCGACCGGCTCCGCACGCTCCCCAACGACCGCTACGACGAGTTCAAGCACGCCGGCAAGGGCGGGATGGGGATCGTCTACTGGGCGATCGACACCGACCTGAACCGCGAGGTCGCCTTCAAGATCATCCGCGCGGGCATGCCCGAGGACACGACCTCCGTCCCCGACACCCCCACCGCGTTGACGCCTCCGGGCGCCGACACGCCCGCCGGCCGGTCGTTCGAGTCGCTCAAGCAGCGCTTCCTCCAGGAGGCGTGGATCACCTCGGGCCTGGCGCACCCGGGCATCGTGCCCGTCTACGAGCTGGGGCAGACGCCCGAAGGCGTCCCCTACTACACGATGCGCTTCATCCAGGGCGAGCGCACCCTGGCGTCCGTGATCGGCGAGACCCGGGACAAGCCCCTCGAAGAGC
>JAHEIK010000068.1:3181-12675 GCA_024639415.1 Planctomycetota bacterium | reverse complement strand
TGCCAACCCGGGGGTAGCCCCGGCGCCGCAGGATCCGGCGGAGGCCCCGGTGGACGGGGCGGCTATCAGAGCAACTCGCCGGGCCCCTACGCACTCGACGGCCAGTCCGGCTTCGGCACGTCCGATCCGTACGACACGCCTGGCGACGGCGGCGGCGTGGGCGGTGTGAACGCCATCGACCCGCCCGGCTGGGGCGGCTCTGGAGTCGGCGGCGGCGGTGGTGGCCACGCCACGGCCGGGATGCCCGGCGCTGCGCTCTTGTCCGGCACCGGGCAGTTCGCCTGGGCCGCCACGCCCGTGAAGGGCGAAGGCGGCGACACCTACCCGGCTGGCGACGATGAGCTGACGACCCCGTCCGCCGGTTCCGGCGGCGGCGGCGGAGGCTGTCAGGTGTGGGGATCGTGGACGACGTCCGGTTGCAACAACCAGACCGGCACCGGTGGTGGCGGTGGCGCGGGTGGCGGCTTCCTCGGTATCACGGCGAGCGGCGACATCAACATCGTCGGCGAGATCCTTGCGAACGGCGGTCGCGGTGGCAACGGCGGCAGTGCGGCCTACTCCGGCGGCGCCGGAGGCGGCGGCGGTAGCGGTGGCGGCGTGCGGTTGCTCACACCCGGGCGGATCGTTCTCAGCGCCGGCACAATCTCGGCAGCAGGTGGCACGGGCGGCGTCGGCTCGAAGGGCAACTACGGCAATGGCGGCGGCACCACCAACGCGCCGCACTACGCCAATGCCGGCGGCGACGGTGGTGTCGGCCGCATCGTGCTCGAAGACGCGGACGGCACGATCGAGGGGCAGGCGACAGCCGTGATGGCTCCGGCCGAGAGTGAGGTCGGCTTCTTCCGTGGGCCCTTCAACTCCAGCCGCTTCGTCTCGGGCGGTACAGAGTCGACCGCGACGACTGCACCCACGGCGCTCGGCGCCATCCTCGCCCCGGGCTCCGTCGTGCTGGCGGACTTCACGCCAGGGAACTTCGTAGCGAAGATACCGGCGGGCTCCGGCGCTACGATCGGGCCGAACATCGTGCTCGAACTGCAGGGGTTCCTCGCCACGCCCGAGTTTGCCGTGGACGAGTCGTCCGGTACCGGATGGATCAAGGTCGGTGAGTTCGTCCCCGGCGCCGTCGAGAACCAACCCACGTGGATCCCTGCCCCTGGAGCCCTCTCTGCCCTGAACGGAAACACAGTCTTCATTCAGGCCCGAGTCACCTTCTACCTCGCCAGCGACCTCGGCCCCAACGACCCGGGCCCGTCCATCGACCGCTGGTTGATCAACTTCACAGCAGACCAGTAGCCGAGGAGGTCCTACGCCAGGAAGCTGTTGCCGGGGCGCCGGACGGCCATGACAATCGCCGCCCTGTCACGGGCGAGCACGATGATCCGCGTACGCGACCTCCAGAAGACCTACTACGTCCACGAGAAGGCTCCTGGCCTGTGGGGGTCGATCCGCTCGCTTGTCGCGCGTAAGCGCATCGCCAAGCAGGCAGTGCAGGGCGTGAACCTCGACGTGGAAGAGGGCGAGATCCTCGGCCTCGTCGGCCCCAACGGCGCGGGCAAGACGACGCTCGTGAAGATGCTGGCCGGGATCATCCACCCCAGCGGAGGCGACGCGCAGGTGCTCGGCCACACGCCCTGGGAGCGGCACAACGACTTCCGGCGCCAGATCGCGCTCATCATGGGCCAGAAGGCGCAGCTCTGGTGGGACCTGCCGGCGGCCGACGGCTTCCTCCTGCTGAAGGAGATCTACCGCGTCCCGGACGAGCGCTACGCCAAGAACCTCGCCTACCTGGCCGAGGTACTGGACGTGACCAAGCATCTCAACGTCCAGGTCAGGCGTCTTAGCCTCGGCGAGCGCATGAAGATGGAGCTGATCGCCGCGCTGCTGCACGAGCCCCGCGTGGTCTTCCTCGACGAACCGACCATCGGCCTGGACCTCACGGCGCAGCGGGCCATCCGTGACTTCCTGCTGGCCTACCGCGAAGAGCACCGCCCCGCGATGATCCTGACCAGCCACTACATGGAGGACATCGAGCGGCTCTGCAAGCGCATCGTCATCATCGACGGCGGCGAGTTCATCTACGACGGGCCGCTCGAGCGCGTCGCGAAGACCTATGCGACCCAGAAGGTGATCACGGCCCACCTGCGAGCGAACGTAGGCACGCCGATCGATCTCACGGCGTTCGAGCGCTTCGGTGAGCTGCTTCCGGCGGAGGAGAACGAGGTGAAGCTGCGGGTCGCCCGCGATGCCGTGGCCGAGGCTGCGGCCGCGCTCCTCGCAGGCCTACCGGTCGCCGATCTGTCCATCGACGAAGAGGACATCGGCACGATCATCGAGCGCATCTTCCGCGAGCGCCGCGTGGAGTCCTCGTGAGCCCGCGCCTGTTCCTGCAGGTCGCCAGCGTCGAGATGCGCAAGCGCATGAGCTACCGCGTCGACTTCTGGATCAACGCGTTCGTGGGCTTCGCGGCCGAGCTGACTGTCGCCTGGTTCCTCTGGACCGCGCTGTACGCCGAGAGCGGCAAGAGCGTGATCGGCGGGTACGACTTCGACACGATGCTCGTCTACTACGTCTTCGTGATCGTGTTCTCGCGTCTCGTCCGCGGGACGGAGTTCGAGGCGAACGTATCGCAAGACATCTACGAGGGCGGACTCAACCGCTACCTGGTCTTCCCGGCCTCGTACTTCGGGCTCAAGTACGCACAGCACATCGGCGGCCTGTTCCCGACGATCGTGCAGACGGGTGCGTTCGTCGCATTCTGGCTGATCGCGACGGGCGGCGCCGGCGGCGAGTCCATCACCCCCACCGGCGTGCTCATGTGCGCCGCCTCCCTGATCCTGGCCAACCTCCTCTACTACGCCATGAGCTTTCCTCTGCACGTGACGGCCTTCTGGGCGGACAACGTCTGGAGCCTGCTCGTAACGCTGCGCTTCGCCTCCAACCTGCTCGGAGGGCGGATGTTCCCGCTCGTCCTGTTCCCCCTCTTCCTGCGCAACGCCAACGAGTGGCTGCCCTTCCGCACGCTCTTCGCCCTCCCCGTGGAGGCGTTGCTGGGCCGCATCTCGTTCGATGCGTGGCTCCAGGGCATGGCCGTGGGCCTCGTGTGGCTCGTCGTGCTCGCCCAGGTCGGGCGCGCCGTGTGGCGCCGCGGCAACCTCCAGTACAGCGGGATCGGCATATGATCCGCTACGCGCGCCTCTACCTGTACTTCCTGCGCTTCTCGTTCAGTCGGGCCATGGAGTTCCGCGTCGACTTCTTCTTCCGCATCTTCATGGACTCGCTCTTCTACGCGGTGAGCCTGGCCTTCTTCTGGGTCATCTACAAGCACTCGCCCTTCATGGGCGGCTGGAACTTCGACCAGGCTCTCGTCTTCGCCGCGGGCGTCTTCCTGAACGACGCGCTCCACATGACGCTCTTCAGCAACAACCTTTGGTGGTTCCCCGTATTCGTGAACAAGGGCGATCTCGACTACTACCTCGTGCGACCGGTGTCATCGTTGTTCTTCCTGTCACTGAGAGACTTTGCCGCGAACTCGTTCATCAACCTGCTCATCGCCGTGACGATCCTCGTGTGGGCGCTGACGCGCTACCCGGAGCCCCTGGGCGTGGAGCGCGTCACCCTCTACTGCGGACTGCTGCTGCTCGGCGTGTTCCTGGGGTACGTGTTGAACTTCCTGTTCCTCGTTCCGGTGTTCTGGATGCACAACGCCTCGGGTCTGCGCGAGACCTACTTCGGCCTCGGCCAACTCTCGGGTCGACCGGACGGCATCTTCACCGGCTGGGTCCGCCGGCTGCTCACGTCGCTCCTCCCGTTCGCCCTGATCATCTCCTTCCCGACGCGCGCATTGTTCGACGCCGAGGTCGGCAGTGTCGTCCTGCAGATGCTTGCAGTCACGGGCGGCCTGTTCGGCGTCCTGCTCTTGCTCTGGCGCTTCGGATTGCGTGCCTACGCCTCGGCTTCGTCCTAGCATCGGGGGATGCGGAAGCTCCAGATCCTCGACCGCTCACGCCTCGACGCCGTCCTCGGCAAGGAGCGCTTCCTGCTCTTCAAGCACAGCACAACCTGCAGCATCAGCACGACGGCCTTCCGGGCCTATGAGCAGTTCCTCGCAGCGCATCCTGACGTGCCTACCGGCTGGATCGAAGTGCGCGAGCAACGGCCCTGGGCGCAAGACGTAGCGGCGGTCACGGGGATCGAGCACGAGTCACCGCAGGCCCTCTGGATCCGCGACGGGCGCGTGGTCTGGCACGCCAGCCACTTCGACATCACAGCCCAGGCGCTTGCAGAGGCGGTTGGGGTGTGAGGAGACGGGGACGGGACCGGGAGACGGGTACGTCGGTGACGGTGACGCAAACGTTCACGTTCACGGGAGAAGAAGCGGCTCTTAGGCTTGCAGGGTCCTTGCGACGTCCCGCGCGGCGTACGTCAGGATGAAGTCCGCACCCGCCCGCTTGATCGAGAGCAGACACTCCTGCATCGCGGCATCCGCGTCCAGCCAACCCCTCTCACCCGCAGCCTTGATCATCGCGTACTCACCACTCACGTGGTACGCCGCCACCGGGATGTCCACCGCCGCGCTGATGTCGGAGATGATGTCCAGGTAGGCCAGCGCCGGCTTGACCATCACCATGTCCGCGCCCTCGCGGATGTCGAGGTCGACCTCCCGCAGGGCCTCGCGCCGATTGCCCCCGTCCATCTGGTAGGTCTTCTTGTCGCCTTCCTTGGGCGCTGAGTCGAGCGCGCTGCGGAACGGGCCGTAGAACGCGGACGCATACTTCGCCGCGTAGGAGAGAATGCCCACGCCATCGTGTCCTGCGGCATCCAGCGCGTCGCGGATGTAGCCGACGCGGCCGTCCATCATGTCGGACGGGGCGACGATGTCGGCACCCGCCTCGGCCTGCGAGACGGCCATGGCGGCGAGGATCGGCAGCGTCTCGTCGTTGAGGATCTCGCCGTCCTTCACCAGGCCGTCGTGCCCGTCGCTCGAGTAGGGATCCATCGCCACGTCGGTGATGACGATCATCTCGGGCAGGGCCATCTTGAGGCGACGAATCGTGCGCTGCAGCAGCCCATCCGCACGGGTCGACTCGGTCGCCACACTGTCCTTGACGTCGTCCGTCAATGCCGGGAACAACGCCACGGCCGGGATGCCCAACTCGAACGCGACCCGCGCCTCTTCGACGAGGACGTCCACGCTGTAGCGCTCACACCCGGGCATGGCCTCGACCGGCTGGCGCTCCCCCTCGCCTTCCACGACGAAGACGGGCCAGACGAAGTCGCTGGGATGCAGGCGCGTCTCCCGGACGAGGGCGCGCATGGCGGCGTTGCGGCGGTTGCGGCGGGGCCGATCGTTGAGCGGGAATCCATCCATGGCGGAGACTCTACCCGCCGGAGCTTCGTCCGTCCGCTTGCAGCGGGGTGCGTCCCCAGAGCCAAGCTGCACCGAAGACGCCGGCGCTGTCGCCCAGGTGGTTCTGCAGGATCGGCGTGAGCAGGGTGTCGTTGAACAGGACCCGCTCCACGGCAGCCGGTCCGCGTTCGTAGAGGACCTGGGCGTTGGACATGCCACCGCCCAGGACGATGGCGTCGGGGTCCACGACGTGGATCAGGCGGGCGACGGCTTCGCCGAAGAAGGCGAGGTAGCGCTCGATGGCCCGGACCGCCGCCTCCTCGCCCCGGGTCGCACGGCCCAGGATCTCAGCCGCACCCACGTGCTCACCCGACAAGCGGCCATGGTCGCGCTCCAGTGCGGGGCCCGAGAGGCGCGTCTCCACGCAGCCGGACTGCCCGCAGTAGCAGGGGGTCGGCTCGGGTGCCTGCGGATCGCGGTCCTGCAGCGGGCTGTGGCCCCACTCCCCGGCGATGCCGTGCAGGCCCGTGCGAGCCGCGCCGTCCAGGACGAGCCCCCCACCCACGCCGGTTCCGAGGATGATCCCGAACACGACGCCCTTGTCGCGCGCCGCCCCGTCCAGGGCCTCGGCGATGGCGAAGCAGTTGGCGTCGTTCGCGACGCGGACCTCGCAGTCCAAGCGCCTCTCGAGATCCTCCTTCAGCGGATGGCCGATCAGCGCCGTCGAGTTGCTGTTCTTGACGAGCCCGGAGCGGGCGTCGATGCAGCCGGGGATGCCCACGCCCACCGTCGTGGGGCCGGCGGCCGCGTCTCGCAGATCCCTGCCGAGGGCGGCGAGCGCGTCCAAGACCGCTTCGTAGCCTTCTGCGGAGGGGGTCGGCGTGCGGCGGCGGCCCAGCACCTTGCCGTCCTCGGCGAGCAGGACGCCCGCGATCTTGGTCCCCCCCAGATCCAGTCCGATGCGCTTCACCCCCACGAGCCTAGCCTGCAGGTCGCATGAACTGACGTGGATCGCGCGGCCCTCGCTCGCCCCCACGCCCGTCTTCTTGGCCGAGGCTCGTCAGAGGGGGGATTCGGCCCCGCCTCCTCACCTCGGCTGCGAAGACGAACGTGCTGCCGTCGCGAGGACACGGTGTCGACGGGCGGTCCGCAGGCCACCCGACGCCCACAGGCGGTGGATGGCCCCTCCCGCGCTCGGCGGCGCGCGCTTCATGCCCCATGCAGGCTAGATCCAGCGCCTGATTCGTCCCTAGAATCGCGCCCTCGACTCGGAGATCTCCATGGTCCATCTGCGCCTGCTCATCGTCCTCGCCTTGCTGCTCGTGCCCGCCCACGCGGGGGAAGCGCGCGAGGACACACCGGAGAACGCCATCCGGCTTCCGGAGACCCTGAGTCTCACGCCCGACGGATCCATCGTCGTCTTCTCGTGGCGCGGGGATCTGTGGTCGGTGCCGCGTGCCGGCGGCCCGGCCAAGCGGCTGACCTTCCATCCCGCGCGCGACATCCGGCCGCACGTCTCCCCCGACGGACACGATATCGCCTTCCTGAGCAACCGCTCCGGCGTGGAGCAGGTGCACGTCATGCCGCTCGACGGAGGCCGCCCGCGGCAGGTGACGATGCACTCCGAGGGCGCGCGCCTCTACGGCTGGTTCCCCGACTCCAAGGACGTGCTGATCCGCAGTCGCCGCGACCATCACTGGCGCAGGGCCGACCGCTTCTTCCGCAAGTCGCTGGACAGCGACAAGCCTGGGACGCTCGTCTTCGACGCGGAGTGTGGTGTCGGCGCGGTCTCGCCGGACGGCAAGTGGCTTGCTTTCACGCGGGAAGGCATGGGCTGGACCCGCAAGGGCTACCGCGGCCCGAAGGCATCCCAGCTCTGGCTCTACAGCCTGGTCGAGAAGACCTTCACCAAGCTGAGCAACGGCAACCATGGCGAGTTGTGGCCGCTCTGGCGTGGCAACGGGCAGCTCTACTCCGTGAGCGAAGCAAGCGGCACGTGGAACCTCCATCGCCACAACATCCGGTCCGGGGAGAGCGCGCAGGTCACGCACTTCGAAGACGACGGCGTCCGCGACCCGGCGATCTCCGCCGACGGCTCGACCATCGTGTTCCGACGTCTCGACCACATGTACAGCCTGGATCTCGTCTCGGGGGCCAAGCCGGCGAAGATCCTCGCCTACGACACGGGCGACCCCACCGTGGAGACCGTCGAGCGCCGCACCCTCACGCGCGCCACGCATGCGGCGTTCACCGACGACGCGCGGGAGATCGCCCTCGTCACGGGCGGCGACCTATGGGTGATGGACACCGAACTGAAGGAGCCCAAGCGCATCACGAGCACCGCCGCGGAGGAGCGCGAGCCGCTCTTCTCGCGCGACTTCCAGACGCTCTACTTCGTCAGCGATGCGGGCGACGGCCCGGACATCTGGTGCGCGAAGCGCGCCGACACCGACAAGTACTGGTGGCAGAACGACGAGTTCCTCGTGGAGCGTGTGACGCACGACGACGCCGTCGAGCACGACCTGCGCCTCACTCCGGACGGCACGCGGCTGGCCTACCTGCGCGGCACCGAGCTGTGGACGATGGATCTCGCCGGCAAGGACGCACGCAAGCACGCATCCTCGTTCGCCGGTGTGGACTACAGCTTCTCGCCGGACGGGCGCTGGATCGCGTACGCCAAGCCGGACAACGACTTCAACTGGGACGTGTGGATCGCGCCGATCGACGGCTCCCGCGCGCCCTTCAACGTCTCGCGTCATCCCGACAACGACGGCAGTCCTGCGTGGTCCCCGGACGGCAAGATCCTCGCCTTCACGGGTCGCCGCTGGAGCGAGGAATCCGACATCTGCTACGTCTGGCTGCGCAAGCAGGACGGCGAAACGGGCACGCGCGACCGGACGATCGAGAAGGCCCTCAAGAAGATGAAGGGCCGCAAGCGCAAGAGCGCCAAGAAGCCGCCGAAGGCGCCCGCGGCGAAGTCGGGCACGCCTCCGGCAGCCTCACCGGCGCGCGACCCCCTGGCGGGGACCTGGAGCGGAACGCTGAGTGGCCCGCCGCCGGTGCCGACGGACGGCATCGAACTGGTGCTGGCGATCGAGAAAGCGGAGGACGGCAGCTTCACGTGCACCGTCGATGTCGTCGGCCAATTCTCCGGCGCGACCGACACGTTGACGTTCGAAGCCGACGGCGGCATCTTCACGTTCGGCCTGAAGACCCCGCTCGGGCCGCTCACGGGCGAGGGCAAGATCAAGGGCGAGCGCATGGCAGGTACGTGGGCGATCGACGGTGTCATGGAGGGCACCTTCGAGGTCAGTCGCCAGGCAGCCGCCAAGCCCACGGCTCCGGCGAAGGCTGCCAAGGAAGCTGCGGCGAAGAAGTCCGCCTCCGAGGCCGCGAAGGCAAAGACCAAGCAGCCCAAGGCTGCGAAGCCGATCGCCATCGACTTCGAGAACCTCGAGGACCGTATCCAGCGCATCTCGATTCCCGACACGTCGGAGCGAGGCCTGTTCTGGTCCCACGACAGCAAGAAGTTGGCCTTCAGCGCATCGATCGCGGGCAAGTCCGGCCTCTACACGGTCGGCTTCCCCGCCGACCTGAAGCCGAAGCTGCTCACCTCCTCACGGGGCAGCAACCCGCGCTGGCTCAAGGAAGGCAACCAGATCGCGTGGCTCAGCGGAGGTGCACCGGCGACGGTCAGCGCGTCCGGGCGTGCCACGTCCTACCGCTTCTCCCTGCGTCAGGAAATCTATCTGCCAGACGTGCACGCCGCGGCCTTCGACCAGGCATGGCGCACGATGCGTGATCGCTACTACGACCCGCGCATGGGCGGCCGCGACTGGAACGCCGTCCACGCCAAGTACGCCCCCATGGCAGCCCGCTGCGCCACCGGGTTCGAGCTCGAGGTGGTCGTCAACATGATGCTGGGCGAGCTCAACGGATCGCACCTGGGCTACAACTCGATGAGCCGTGGCTGGTCCCGCGGCGGCTGGCGGGACCTGACCGGCCATCTGGGCTGCCGCTTCGACCCCACGTGGAGCGGCCAGGGGCTGCGCGTGAAGGATGTCGTCCCCGGCACGCCGGCCGACGCGGCGCGCCATCGCATCCTCGCGGGCGAGATCATCGTCGCGATCGACGGCCGACCGGTCGG
>JAHEIK010000068.1:0-3171 GCA_024639415.1 Planctomycetota bacterium | reverse complement strand
CGCCTCATGACCGGGAACCCGCAGCGCACGCTGGAGATCCAGGTCCGCGACGCAGAGGGCAAGGAGCGGACGCTGCACATGCAGCCGACGAGCTACGCCGGTGTCCGCCGCAGGCTCTACGACAAGTGGATCGAGACGACCCGCGCGCTCGTCGACGAGGCCTCCGGAGGCAAACTCGGCTACCTGCACGTTCGCAGCATGAACTGGTCGAGCTTCCAGCGCTTCGAGGCCGAGCTCTACAAGGTGGGCTTCGGCAAGGACGGGCTGATCATCGACGTGCGCGACAACGGTGGCGGCTTCACGACGGACCATCTCCTGACGTGCCTCGTCCAGCCCCGCCACGCCATCACCGTGCCGCGCCGCGGCGGTCCGGGCTACCCCCACGACCGGATGGTGTATGCGGCCTGGGACAAGCCCGTCGTCGTCCTGTGCAACCAGAACAGCTTCAGCAACGCGGAGATCTTCGCGCATGCCGTCAAGGGCCTCGGCCGCGGCAAGGTCGTTGGCGTGCAGACCGCGGGCGGCGTCATCAGCACAGGCGGCACGATGATCATGGGGCTGGGTTCGTTGCGGCTGCCCTTCCGCGGCTGGTTCCTGAGGGCGACGGGCGAGGACATGGAGCTCAACGGCTGCATACCCCATCACGTGGTCTGGCCCGAGCCCGGCGACCTGGCAGCGGGCGTGGACCGCCAAGCCGCCAAGGCCGTGGAGGTCGGCCTCGAGGAAGTCGCGACATGGAAGCAGCGTCCGCTCCCGAAGCTGCGCTACGCAAGCGAGCGGCCCAAGAAGTAGAGGCCGCTGCGGCTAGAAGAAGGTCACGATCTCCTCCAGCGACTTGCGCCCGATGTCGGGCACCTCGGCATCGGGCGCGGGATAGCCGGCGACGAGCAGCAGGAACGGGCGCTCGTTCTCGGGCCGCCCGAGGATCTCGCGCAAGAAGCCCATGGGGCTGGGTGTGTGCGTCAGCGTCGCCAGACCGGCCTGGTGCAGCGCCGTGATGAGGATGCCCGTCGCCAGCCCCACGGACTCGTCCACGTAGTAGCGCTTCTGCTTGCTGCCATCGGGGGCGACCCCGTAGCGCTCTCCGAAGACTGCGATCAGGACGGGGGCGTGCTCGAGGAAGGGCTTGTGCTCGTCGGTGCCGAGCGGCGCCAGGGCCTCCAGCCATGCCTCGGGAGCCCGGCCGCTGTAGAAGGCCCGCTCTTCCTCCTCGGCCGCAACGCGGATGCGCCGCTTGACCGCGGGGTCGCGCACCACGACGAAGTGCCAGGGCTGCAGGTTGGCCCCGCTCGGCGCGGTACCAGCGGCACGCAGACAGTCCTCGAGGACCCCCGCGGGCACGGGCCGCTGCGCGTAGCTGCGTACCGTCCGCCGGCGGCGAACGTCCTCCAGGAAGCCACGCGCCCGGGCCTGCATCGTCTCGGGCGGCAACTCCCGCCATCCGGGCAGCGGTATGAAGGTGGGCTTGTTCATGGGGATCTCCGGCAAGCTGCTCCCGGCGAGGGTAGCGGCTCGTAAGCCCCCCTCCGAACGGGAGTTGCGCTTTCCGCGGGCCCACTTGGTAGCATTCCGAGCGTTGGACCTCGAAAAGACCCAAAGGCTGATTCTCAAGGCCCTGGACGGGACCGAGAAGGACCGCGGGACCCTGCTCGAGTACCTGCGTCCGAGGCTCGTCCTGTGGGCCTCGGGGCGCCTCAGCCCGGCTCTCCGGGCCAAGCTGGAGCCCGAGGACGTCGCCCAGGAGACGCTCCTGGCCATCCACAACGGCATGGAGCGCTTCGAGGGCACCGATCACCGCGCCTTCCTCGGGTGGGTCTTCAAGATCGCCGAGAACCGCATCCGGGACCTCGCCGACCACTTCGGAGCCAAGAAACGCCAGCCGCCCACGGCCCCGCCCGTTTCCCTGGCGCAGACCAGCCCTTCCACGGTCGCAGCCCGGCGCGAAGAGGTGGACCGCGTGGTGAGGGCGCTCCCCGAGCTTGCCGAGGACTACCGCCAGGTGCTGAGCATGCGGCGCTTCGAGGAGCGCGAGGTGCGTGAGATCGCCGAGATCATGGATCGCTCGGAGAACGCCGTTCGCATTCTGTATTGTCGGGCGCTCAAGGCGCTCAAGCAGGCCATGGTGGAAGCGGCCGAGGACGCCGGTCCCGGTCCGCAGAATCCGTGAAACAGTGCGGGCTGGACCCCGCTCCCAGAGGGTGATGACGGACGAGCACAACGATCGGGTCCTTGCGGACTGCCTTGAGGAGTACCACCGCCGACGCGCGCTCGGGGAGGTGCCGGACATGGCTGCCTTCCGCGAGCAGCTGGGCGACCTCCAAGAGGAGTTCCTCGAGCTCGTGGCGGCCGAGACGGCAATCGACGAGGCCCTGGAGCCGGGTGGCGGAGATGCTCCCCTGCCGGTTGCTTGGGGCAAGTACACGATCCTGCGTGAGCTGGGGCGGGGTGCGGCCGGGGTGGTCTACGAGGCCCTGCACCGCGAGCTGGGGCGCAAGGTTGCCCTCAAGATCCTCAAGACCGGGCTCGACACCGACGAGGTCACGCGGGAGCGCTTCCGCCGCGAGGCGCAGGCCTTGGCGCAGGTGCACCACGACCACATCGTCGAGATCTACGAGTTCGGTGAGCTGGAAGACCGCCCGTACTACGCGATGAGCTTCGTGAACGGACCGACGCTGCACGACGTCATCAAGGAAGGTGTGGCGAGCGGCAACCTGCCCGATCCGCGCGAGGTCTGCGCCGGCCTGGCGGGCGTGGCCAGCGCCCTGCACACGCTGCACGAAGCCGGGATGATCCACCGCGACGTCAAGCCGCAGAACATCATGATCGGGCCGAACGGCCGCTACATGCTGGCGGACTTCGGCTTGGCCCGCACCGCCATGTCCTCGACGGTCACGCGAACGGGCGATGCGCTGGGCACGCCGCTCTACATGAGTCCGGAGCAGATGCTCGGCAACCGCGACTCCATCGAAGCCCGCACGGACATCTACGGACTGGGCGCCACGCTCTACCAGATGCTCACGGGCAAGCCGCCCTTCAAGACCGACAACCTCGCCGCCTTGATGCGCATGGTGCTGTCGCAGCGGCCCGAGCCGGCCCGGACGGCCAACCCCGACCTGCCCGCAGGCTGCAGCAGCATCGCGATGAAGTGCCAAGAGAAGGAGGCGCGCGACC
>JAHEIK010000067.1 GCA_024639415.1 Planctomycetota bacterium | reverse complement strand
CTCATTGGATGTCCGTGCCGAGGAACGGATCGAGGGGTTGATCACGCGGTTGGCGAAGCGCTATGCCGTGGTGGCTGTGTCGCACGGCTTGGCGCAGGCGGTCCGCATCGCCGACCGCGCGGTCGTGCTGCGCGAGGGCATCGTGGTGGAGACGCTGGCCCGTTCGCAGCTCGCCGATCCGGAGCACTTGCGCGTGCTGGTCGAGGAGGCGTTCTGAGGAGCTCCTGCGGATCCGTCCGTGGCGACGTCCAAGCCGGGATGCGGGCTGCACGCCGCTTGCTCCCAGTGCGCTGGACGTGGCGCGCCTCACACACGGATCCGCTGCCGGTAGGCTGGGAGGTGGAGGATCAAGTCAGCGTCATGGGCCGCCTACCGTTCGTGCCGCTCGCGCTCGCCTGCATCGTCGGAGCGGGACTGCTCTACGCGCTCCTCGGCGCGGGCGACGACCGTGTCGAGGACCCCGGCCAGGCGCTGGAGGCCGAGCCCGACGAGGTGACCCGGCGGCCCGGGCTGGCGGTGTCGGGCACCCGGCCCCGCCCCCTGCGCGTCGAGCCGCCCAAGGTCTCGCCCGAGGAGCAGGCGCAGCAGGAGCGGCTCGCGGCCCTCTGGGAGCGCGCCGTGGCGCTGCATCGCATGCGACGCAGCACCCAGGCGCTGGCGCTGCTGCAGCCCGTCCTCGGACCGGAGAAGGCCTTCTTCGAGGACGCGGCCCGCGCCAAGCTGCTGAGCTCCATCCGTACGGCCGCACGGAAGGTGCTCGCCGTCGAGGCCGCCGATGAGCGCCTGCGCAAGCTCGTCGACGAGCTGCGGCGCTGGGGCAACCTGCGGCCGTCCGACGATCCCGACGTCCTCGAGCAGCAACTGCGGCACGCCGCGGAGGTCATCGCCCAGCTGAAGGCGAAGAAGGACCGGGAGCGCCTGCTCACGCATCTCGAGCGCTTCCTCGTCGGACGTCCGGCCGGGTGGTCCCGTGCCGAGAGGCGTGGACCGCCTCGGGGTCGCGGCCGCCTGGACGTCGACGGCCTGCTCGCCGAGGTCCAGCGCCGTGAGGAGGGCCGGGACGAGCCCACCGTGCCCCTGCCGATCGCCGAGCCGGAGAAGGTCGAAGAACGGCGGATGGAGCAATTGGAGCTGCTGCGGCGACGGGGAGCGCTCACACTGCTCGACTCGTTGCACGCAGGGCTGGCCTTCCTGGCGGTCCACCAGGCGCCGGACGGGAGCTTCTCGGCCGAGGCCGCGAGCACCCGCTTCATCGAAGCGCATGCGGAAGACGAGCGCGACATCACGCAGTACCGGCAGCAGTTCAGCAAGAGCTACGATCGCTTCCTCGTAGCCACCACGGCTCTGGCGCTCATGGCGTTCCTCGACTTCCGCGACCAGGACGGCCGCGGCCTGTTCGAGCCCACGATCGCGCGCGCGCTCGCCTGGCTGCGCAAGCAGCAGCACGAGGACGGGCTCTTCCCCAAGGCAGGGCGTGCCTACTACAGCGACGCCATCGCGCTGATGGCGCTGGCGCAGGCGGCGCAGGCGACCGGAGACGAGGGCCTCAAGGAGCAGGTCGAGCGCGGTCTCACGGCCCTGTACACCGTGCGGGGACCCCAGGGCGGCTACCGCTACCGGGCGAAGCAGGCCGGGGACCTGAGTGCGGCCGGCTGGGTGGCGCAGGCCGTGGAGTACGCCACGCTGGCCGGGATCGCAGTACCCGACGGCATGCGCGCCGATCTCGAGGGCTTCCTACGGCTCGTCTGGCTGGGCGGCGAGCGCTTCAGCTACCTAAGCCATGGGGGCAAGGTCACGCAGGGCCGGCCGCGCTCGAGCCTCTACCCGGTCGGCATGCTGATGGGGCGCATCCTCTGGGACATGGATCGACTCACGTTGAAGGACCGGCGTGCGTGGAGTGTCTGGCTCACGAAGGGCGTCGGCCGGCGCGCGCCGTACCTCTACACGCTCTACTACGGCGTGCGGATGGATGTCTGGCTGCACGCGAAGCTGACGACGAAGTGGCACACCTGGCTCGTCGAACTCTCGCAGAAGCAGATCCGGCTCGGCCCGTTGGCCGGGGGCTTCCCGCGCGAGGCCGGCCGCTACATGCGATCGGGCGGGGCCCTGCTCACCACCGCCTTCGCACTGCTCACGATGGAGCACGCGCTCTTCCTGCGGTAGGCCCGCGCGCCGTCCGCACACCCGGCTACGCGCGGCTCCGTACTCGTACCTACCCGCCGCGACGGTCGTCAGGAGCCCGGATAGGTGATCACGACCTCCCGGTCGATTTCGACATCGTCGTGCCGCGTGACGTCACCGTTGGGCCAGCGCACTTCGAGCGTCTGCACCGACGACGCGCCCAGGCCAAATTGCAGAGCCAGGTCGCAGCCGGCACCCAGGCTCGCGCCGCACTTGACCTCCTGCATCTGCACCAGCCCATCCGCACGGCCAATCGTCACACGCGCGCCGACCGCGTCGCGGTTGATCGGCGCAACGCCCTGCAGGCGCACCCGAAGCCAGTGGTGCGAAGACGCCTCGCCCGTCGCCTCGAGGCAGCGGTACAGCCGGTAGCCATCGGCGAAGTTCCCCACGACGATGTCCATATGGCCATCGCGGTCGTAGTCCGCGGACGCAAGTCCGTAGGATCGGCCCGGGTCGTCCGCCGCGCAGGTACTGGATACGTCGCGGAAGGTGCTGTCGCGTTCGTTGAGGAACAGCTTGTTCGGCGCGTTGGAGGCGGAGATATAGAGATCGAGCCAGCCATCTCGATCCCAGTCCTTGAAGATCGTACCCCAGCCAATGATCCACTCGTCGATGCCTGCCGCGGCGGAGATGTCCTCGAAGGCGGTGCCGGTGCCGCGGAGCAGCACGCTCGGACCGACGTGCGTGAACGCCATGTCCAACCAGCCGTCGTTATTGATGTCGCCAACGGCCAGGCCCATCGCGTCCCGCGATTGACTGGCGCCTGCGTCGCGTGCTAACTCCGTGAAGAGCCAGGTGCCACCGGGGCCGGCCCCATCATTGCGCCAGAGCACGTTGCGCTTCAGGGGGACTGCATCCGGGCCCTCGACTCCCTTGTCGTTGCAGAGGTAGATGTCGAGGTCACCATCATTGTCGTAGTCAAGCCACGAGGCCACGAAGCCGAGGCCCGTCGTGGTTGGCACGCCCAGGTAGGCACTCACGTCCTCGAACGTCCCGTCCCCCCGCGCGCGAAAAAGCCGGTCGCGATTGCCCTCCTCGGGACCACTCGGATGACAGCCGTCACAGTGCCAGTTCGCGACGTAGAGGTCCAGCCAGCCATCCGCATCGAAGTCGCCCCACGAGGCGGTCATGCCGACTCCGGCATCACCGACGCCGGCGCTCGACGTCACGTCCTCGAAGGTCGTGCCTGTGTTCCGGAAGAGCGCATTCGCGCCCTTGTTGCATACGTACAGGTCCTTGTCGCCGTCGTTGTCGTAGTCGACGAAGATCGCGCCCCCGCTCTGGGCAGTCGGCAGCGCCACGGCGGCACTCCATGGCGAGACTTCGAAGGTCCCGTCACCGCGATTGCGGTACAGGGTGTTTGGGCCGTTGCCGTCGGTGAGGTAGAGATCGAGCCAGCCATCACCGTCGTAGTCGCCGAAGGCCTGCCCTGTGACGAAGTAGTCGCTCCCGTCGAGCACGGTGTCGTGTGTCGCGGTGATTCCGGCGCTGGTCGTCACATCCTCGAACCGGACCTTCGCCGGTTCAGGCGGCTCAGGCACGTCAGGCACGTCAGGCACGTCAGGCACATCAGGAGGGGGATCCGGAAGCGGGGCGGCGCCGCCGCCTCCACAAGAGCCCAGTAGTGCGAAGAGGCCGATCAAGAGCAGGGGACGCCATGACCCTGCAGGCCGCCTCAGCTTCGAATCCGTGCTCATCGCCACCACTCTCCGGCTACGCGTCTCCGGCCAAGGCACACCACGGCTACGGTCTCAGCAGGCGTTCTTCGCCCATCCTGTCCCGCTGGAGACGCAAGAACAGCTTGGCCGGGAAGGGCCAAGGAGGCAAGCGTGTAGCGGCTCCGCAGCAGCCGTGCGCCACCGGCGGCGGGCGTGCGCGGCGCCCCGGAGGGGTATGACTGCATGACTGGCAGACGTGGCTGAGCTCTGCCCCGGGGCGCCCCACGGAGTGGACGCACGTCCTCCTTGGAGGCCGGATTCCATGGTCAGGTGTCGCCTTGCTACTGTGGCGTGATGAGTGGATTCCCTACACGTCATCTCGGCAGTGCGCTCGTGGCTCTGGTGTTTGCCCTCCTGGCCGGCTGCGGCGGAGGGGGCGGCGGCACCGCGCCGGGCGACACCGCGCCCTCGGTTGCGCGCCAGTGGAACGACCTGCTCCTGGAAGCGATCCGGACCGACTTTGCCCGGCCCACTGTCCACGCCCGCAATCTCTTCCACGTGTCAGTAGCCATGTGGGATGCCTGGGCAGCCTACGACGGCAGCGCACGCGGCTATCTCGTCGACGAAGACCTGGTGGCCGGTGACGTCGCGGCCGCGCGGAACGAGGCAATCAGCTACGCCGCGTATCGGATCCTGTCGGCGCGCTTCGCAAACTCCCCGGGCGCGTCGCATGTCCTGCCCGCACTGGATCAGAAGATGGGAGATCTTGACTACAGCACGGGCATCGTCGACGAGATGGGGGATACGCCCGCCGCACTCGGAAACCGCATTGCGGCCACGGTCCTCGCCTTCGGCGCAAGTGATGGGTCCAACGAAGCGAACGATTTCGCCAACGAGCACTACGAGCCCGTCAACTTGCCGCTGCTGCCCGCGTTCCCCGGCAATCCCGACCTCTCCGACCCCGATCGCTGGCAGCCGCTCGCACTCCAGTTCAACGTCGACCAGAGCGGCAATCCGCTGCCCGCGGGCACTGTGCCCTTCCTGAGCCCTGAGTGGGGCATCTGTGCGCCCTTCGCCCTTGACGTGGGCGACCTCACGATCCGGACGCGTTCGGACGGTGACTACTGGGTCTATCACGATCCCGGTCCGCCCCCCCTGCTCCAGGGGGCCGGATCGCAGGAGTACAAGGAGGGCTTCGAGCAGGTACTCGAGTGGAGCGCCCTGCTTGATCCGACCGACGGCGTCCAGATCGACATCAGCCCCGGCGCGCGCGGCAACAACACGCTAGGCACGAACGATGGATCAGGGCGGCCCTTGAATCCATCGACAGGCCTGCCCTACGCGCCCCAGGTCGTGCCGGCGGGGGACTACTATCGCGTACTCGCCGAGTTCTGGGCCGACGGCCCAGACTCTGAGACGCCTCCTGGCCATTGGTTCGTGATTGCGAACTACGTGTCCGATCAACCGGGACTCCAGCGGCGCCTGGGCGGCCAGGGCGCAGTTCTGGACGCACTCGAATGGGACGTGAAGCTCTACTTCGCCCTCGGCGGGGCGATTCACGATGCCGCCGTCACCGCGTGGGGCATCAAGGGTTGGTACGACTACACCCGGCCCATCTCGGCCCTGCGCCACATGGACGAGCTGGGCCAGCGCACCGACGTGGGCGCGCCCTCCTTCCATCCAGATGGCATTCAGCTCGTACCCGGCCGCGTCGAGCAGATCACTCTCGCCTCCATCGCGCCCGGCGAACGCCACGAGCACCTGGCGGGTCCGTCGAACACAAACATCGGAAAGACGGCCGTGCGCGCATGGCGCGGTCCCGACGCCATCAGCGATCCCGAGACCGACACGGCCGGAGTCGGCTGGATCCTGCTCGAGAACTGGTGGCCGTATCAACGCCCGACATTCGTCACGCCGCCGTTTGCGGGGTACGTCTCCGGCCACAGCACCTTCAGCCGCGCAGCGGCAACAGTGCTCACCCTCTTCACCGGAAGTGAGTACTTCCCTGGTGGCCTCGGCAAGTTCCCAGCACCACGCAACGAGTTTCTCGTGTTCGAGCAGGGACCCAGCGTGGACGTGGTACTGGAGTGGGCCACGTACTACGACGCATCGGACGAGTGCAGCCTCTCGCGGATCTACGGTGGCATCCACCCGCGTGCGGACGACATTCCAGGGCGGTTGGCAGGGTCGGTCCTTGGCGCCGATGCTTTCCAAAAAGCCGCGGGGTACTTCGGCCAGGGCGGGAACTAGCAGAGCCGGGGGCCTGCTGGGTCGCAGCCTGGGCTCGTTGCCCGTTTGCTATCCAGCGCGTGTGGCTGCGGAGTCAGGGCGCTTGTCATGAATCCGTGCGCCCGAGAACTCATGAGTCATGCCCTGACGTCGTACCCCCCTTGGCGAGGCGGTGCAGCTTGCGTGGCGCGTCGCCGGGGCCGCCCCACGCGGTGAGCGTCAGGAACAACAGCCCCGCCCCCGGCCACGAGCAGGGCGGATCCGGGGCGGATCGTCGCTCGCATCGCGGGATCGTCCCCGCTCCCGTGCGGACAATTCCGCAGGGGTGGCGCAGCCGGAGGGGATAGCGGCGCAGGCGCCGCGGTGGCCGCGCCGCCGCGGAGGCGACGCGGTCCTGGGGCCGGCGTGGATCGCTAGACGTACGGCGGGTACTGGTGCGGGTCGAACATGAGCTTCACGATGGCGGTGTCGAGGTCGTCCGGTCGTGGTGCGCGGGCGAGGCCGCGCTCGTAGGCCGTCTCGGCGACCACGACGGCGATCCGCTTGGACACCTCGCGGATCATCTGCAGCGACGGGTAGATCCGTCCGATCGCGAGGTCATGCTCGCTGACCATCGATGCGAGGGTCTTGGCCGCGAGGAAGAACATCTCGTCCGTCACCTCGCGCGCATCGGCGGCGATCGCCCCCAGGCCGACGCCCGGGAAGATGTACGCGTTGTTGCCCTGGCCGGGCACGAAGGTGCGGCCGCCGTGGTCCACGGGGTCGAAGGGGCTGCCGCTGGCGAACACGGCCCGCCCGTTGGTCCACGTGTAGGCCTGGCGCGCCGTGCACTCGGCCTTGCTCGTGGGATTGGAGAGGGCGAACACGATCGGACGCTCGTTGAGTTCGCCCAGCGCCGTGACGACCCCCTGGGTGAAGGTCTGCGGGACGCCCGAGACCCCGATCAGCCCCGTCGGCTTCAGGGTCCGCACGGCCTCTTCGAGGTCCGTGAGGGGGGCGTGCTCGTGGGCGTAGGGCAGCTTGTGGTCGGCGAGGTTCGTGCGGGTGCTCTCGACCAGGCCCCGGCTGTCGACGAACCAGCAGCGCTTGCGGGCTTCGGCCTCGTCCATGCCCTCGTCCATCAGCGCGGCGACGATCAGGTCTCCGATGCCGATGCCGGCCTCGCCCGCGCCCAGGAACAGGAAGCGCTGCTCGGTCAGCGGCTGCTCCGTGATGCGCAGGGCGGAGTAGATGCCCGCCAGCGCCACGGCGCCGGTGCCCTGGATGTCGTCGTCGAAGGACGCGACCCGGCCCCGGTACTTGTCGAGCAGGTGGAAGGCGTTGGCCGTGGCGAAGTCCTCCAGCTGGACGACGGCGCGCGGGAAGCGCTCCATCACAGCCTCGACGAACTCCTCGAGGAACTCCTCGTAGGCGGCTCCGCGCATGCGGCGGCGCTGCAGGCCGATGTAGAGCGGATCCTGCAGCAGCTCCTCGTTGTCGGTTCCGACGTCCAGGGTGATGGGCAGGCACTTGGTCGGGTGGATCCCCGCGCAGGCCGAGTAGAGCGCGAGCTTGCCGACGGGGATGCCCATGCCGTTCGCGCCCTGGTCGCCGAGGCCCAGGATGCGCTCGCCGTCAGTGACGACGATGATCCGGACGTCCTCGTGCGGCCAGTTCATCAGGATGTCGCCGACGCTGCCGCGGTCCTCCGCTGAGAGGAACATGCCCCGCGGGCGCCGGAAGTTGTGGCCGTAGCGCACGCAGGCCTGGCCCACGGTGGGGGTGTAGATGATCGGCATGATCTCGTCGAGATGATCGACGACGACCCGGTAGAAGAGGGTCTCGTTGCGGTCCTGGAGCGACACCAGGAAGATGTAGCGCTCGAGGTCGGTCGTCTTGCCGCGGACGTTCTCCATCACACGGCGGACTTGGAGATCTTGGGACTGCTGGCGCGGAGGCAGCAGCCCGCGCAGACCCAGCAGGGTCCGCTCCTCGGGCGAGAACGCCGTCCCCTTGTTGCGGACGGGATCGTGGAGGAGCTTCACGCCGCGCGGGAAGTCCGGCGGCACCTTGGGCATACGAGGCGAGAGCGTTTCCATGCTCGGGGCCCCGGCAAAGCGCGCACCAATCGGTGCGGCCGGGTCCGATTCTGGGACCCCGCGAGGGGGGAGCTTACGAAGCCCCTGCGTGGTTGAATGTCGCCCCCCGGAGGTGCCCATGTTCCGAACCGCCGCCTGCCTCCTGCTGGTCGCCGCAAGCGCGGCCTGCAGCTCCGTCCAGACCTACGAGGGGCCTGAGCGGGACGACTCCCAGCTTGCCTTCGTCATCCCCGAGAACCATCGCAACCGGCAGCGTGAGGCGGGGCCCCTCGGGACGCCCAAGGACGGCGGCAAGGTGGTGGTCCGCATCGGGGGCAAGCAGCTGAGCCCGCCGAACGATCGCTTCGCGGTCCTGCCCGGCAGCGTCACGGTCTCGGCCATCTACATCGACGCCCGCACGCCGTACCCCGGGAAGACCCTGGTGACCCGCCCCACGCAGCTGACCTTCAAGGCCGTCGCGGGCCACACGTACGCCGTCCGGGGCAAGGTGCACTGGCCGCGCGCCAAGGCTGCCGTGACGCTGTGGATCGTCGATGGCGCGACGGGTCGTTCCGTCGCCTCTGCGGCCGTGCCCGAGTCGAAGGTCATCATCAAGACCGATCCGGGCTGGGTCGGCTCGCTCTACTAAGCCCCGCGAGCAAGCCCGCGCAGCGCGACACGACTCTCCGTGGCGCAGCGATGACGCAACTCGTCGCGATCCGTCGGCCGTGCTTACCTTTTGGGCGTCCGTGCGAATCTCGTCTTACCGGCCGCGCGCGACGAGGGCTAGACTCGGTCTGCCGCAGGGGGGCAGCCTTGCCAGCCTGGGGCCTGCCACACCGACGGGGAGGCAGCATCGAGGCCAAGGGGGCCCGCGGCCCCCGTGCGAGAGGAGGTGATCGATGGGATTATGTGACTTGCGGAGGTCGACACCGTAGGAAACGACCATTCGGCCGACTCCTTCAGGTGAACAGCGGCCTTCTACACAGACACACGGGCGGAGAGCCGGACGCGGCTCTCCGCCCGTTTTCTTTTTGCTACGCTGGCTCCATGGCCCAGAGACATGCGCTCCCCTCGCTCCTGATGCTCCTCTTCCTCGTCGGCATGTTCGGCGTGCTCCTGCCGGCAGCCGCGCCGCCCACGGCCTGCGCCGAAGAAGAGCCCGAGGAGGAAGACGACGAGCCCGGTGACTTCTTCGAGGGCGACACCACCTTCAGTGCCAAGCAGGTGAACACGGCGATCGCCAAGGGCCTCGCGTGGCTGCGCAAGAAGCAGGCTCGCAGCGGCTCGTGGGGCGACGTGATCGCCGGCGCCATCTACGGCGGGGGAGATCCGAACTCCGCCTACAAGCACCCGGCGGGCCCCACGGCGCTCGCGCTCTACACCCTGCTCAAGTGCAAGGTCCAAGCTCGCGATCCGCTGGTGCGCAAGGGCTTCGAGTTCATCAAGAAGCGCTACAAGAAGCCCGGCGGCTCCTACGAGACGAGCGTGCTCCTGCTGGCCGTGTGCGCGACCGCCGACAACACCAAGACCTCGCGCGCGAAGAAGGCCAAGAAGGCCAAGCCGAAGCTCAAGGGCGAGTACCGCAAGTGGGCGCAGCAGCTGGTCGACCACCTGGTCACGAAGAAGGTCGATCGCGGCTGGCGCTACCAGGTCAACGATCCCGGCAGCACGCACGGCGGTGAGAACGACCTGTCCAGCATGCAGCTCGCCACGCTCGCACTCTTCTCCGCCCACCAGCTGGGCATCAAGGTCAAGCCGCGGGTCTGGGAGGACATCCTCAGCTACTCGCTGGATCAGCAGGAGGACAGCGGTCCGGAGAAGGTCTACACGGACCCGGCCACGAAGGAGAAGCGCACCGACAACGCACGTGGCTTCTCCTACATCAAGGGCGACGAGGCACCGAAGCACGGCAACGCCTGCGGCAGCATGACCGCGTGCGGCCTGGCGAACATCATGATGGCCCGGCACGTGCTATCGGACGGTGGCCGGCAGCAGAAGAAGTGGGATGAGCGCGCCGACGCCAAGAAGGTGCAGCAGTGCGTGTACGACGGGCTCGCCTGGCTCGACCACAACTGGAGCCCGTTCGAGAACCCGCCGGGCAACCCGTTCAACTACCACGTGTACTACCTGTACTCGCTGGAGCGTGCGATGGACCTCATCGGCGATCAGCTGGTCGGCAAGCACTCGTGGTACAGCGAGATGGGCCAGGGCCTGATCAACAGCCAGAAGGCCGACGGCTCCTGGCACACCAACTCGACGCACGAGCCGAAGGACACGCTCGACACGTGCTTCGCCCTGCTGTTCCTCAAGCGGGCGACGAAGGGCTCGATCCCCTTCCCGAGCGTGACGGGCGGCTCGGACGAGCCTCCGGCCGACCACAGGTAGCCGCGTCCGGACTCGGAATCCAACCACAGAGGACACAGAGGACACAGAGCGGTCTCCCAGATCCGCAGTGCAGGCAGCCATGCGACTGGCCCCCTCCGGACGTTCAGCCTCCGATTGTCCGATTCGTGTGCGCACTGCTGACGTCCGGTTGCGTGGCGGCCTGGGGGGGCAGGCGGCTGCCGCGTGTGACGCACGACGTCCCGTGGCTCTCCGTGTTCTCTGTGTCCTCTGTGGTTCGTCTTCAGGGACGTCCCAGCGACGCCCGCTGAGCCGAGGGGGGTAGGATGTCGCGCGTGGCCAAGCGCTTGAGCCTTCTCCTGCTCGCCCTGCTCCTCGGCATGCCCGCCGCCGTGTGGGCGCAGCCGGATGAGGATCCGCCCGAGATCACGCGCGGCGAGCTCAAGGACCTGGTCAAGCGCTTCGCCAACGACAAGATGAAGGGCCGCGAGTCGGGCGAGCCCGAGTGCGACCAGGCCGCCGACATGATCGCTGCCGAGTTCGAGCGCTGCGGTCTCAAGCCCATGGGCGGGCCCGACGACTCGTGGTTCCAGCCGTTCACGAGTCCGCGCGGGGTCAAGATCCTGCCCACCACGTCGCTGGCGGCCAAAGACGCCAAGGGCAAGGAGACGACGTTCAAGATCCTCAAGGACTTCGTCACGCACGACCAGTCGGGCAAGGGGCGCGTCGACGCCAAGGTCGCCTTCGTCGGCTACGGGATCTCGGACAAGCAGCTGGACTACGACGACTACGCGGGCATCGACGTGAAGGGCCGCGTCTGCGTGGCCCTGCGTCACGCGCCGCGCTGGAAGGACAAGCGCAAGAGCCCCTTCGCCAAGCAGGGCGTCGTGCAGCGGGTCGCAGCCTGGAAGGTGAAGGTCGACAACGCGGCGGCCCACGGCGCGGTCGCGCTCATCATGATCAACGACCCGGCCTCGACGTCCAGGTCCGACGACGAGCTCGGCCGCCCCGGCGGGACCGGCAAGGGCAAGATCCCCGTCCTCCACATGACGTGGTCAGCGGGCAAGCGCCTCGGCTCACGCATCGGGGTTCCGCTGTCCAGGCGCCAGCGTGCCATCGATGCCAAGTTCACGCCGCGCAGCGAGCTGGTGGACGACGCCACGATCCAGGTCCACGCCGACCTGGTGCCCGACGAGCGCAAGATGAAGAACGTGATCGGGCTGCTCGAGCCGGAAGGTGCCGTGACGACGGGTGGCGCCGACGGTGCCGCCGTGAGGGGGACGGTCGTCGTCGGCGCGCACTACGACCACGTCGGCCTGGGGCATTTCGGCTCCCTCGGGGGCAAGGGCAACATCCACAACGGTGCGGACGACAACGCGTCCGGCACGACCGCCATGCTCGAGATCGCCGAGTTGCTGTCCTCACGTCGCGCGGAGCTGAAGCGCCGCATCCTGTTCATCGCCTTCTGCGGCGAGGAGTTGGGCCTGCTCGGCAGCAAGCACTACGTGCGCGAGCCGCGGATCCCGCACGCCGACTGCCACGCCATGCTGAACCTCGACATGGTGGGGCGGCTGGAGAAGAACCGGTTGTTCGTCGGCGGCACCGGTACGTCGCCGATCTGGCCGGAGATGATGCAGCGGCTCAACAAGCAGGTCGGCAAGTTCGACCTGACGTCGTGGCCGGGCGGCAAGGCGCCGAGCGACCATGCGTCCTTCTACGAGGCCAACCTGCCCGTGCTCTTCTTCTTCACAGGACTCCACGGCGACTACCACCGGCCTTCGGACGATCCCAAGACGCTCAACTTCGCGGGGCAGGAGAAGGTCGCGCGCTTCGCGGCGGCCGTCGCCATGGAGCTCGCGACGCGTGACGGCAAGCCGCAGTTCACACGCTGCGATGCCGGCGGCTTCACCCCCGGTCCCTACACGGGGCTCGCCGTCGAGCAGAAGGAAGATGGCGTCTACGTTGCGCACGTCGACAAGCGCAGTCCCGCGACCAAGGCGCGCTTCAAGGTGGGGGACAAGATCATCGAGTGGGGTGGCGCGGCCCTGCCGAACACCAACAGCTACAACGACCGTGTCTCCAAGGCAAAGGCCGGCGACAAGGTCGACGTCGTCGTCGAGCGCGACGGCAAGCGCAAGAACCTCAAGCTCAAGCTTGGCAAGACGTAGGGGTTCCTGAGGCGCCGTGCAGCGGCGGTGAGTGGTTGCCCGTCCCGTCCCGTTCCGGAGGGCCCGCGACAACGAACG
>JAHEIK010000421.1 GCA_024639415.1 Planctomycetota bacterium | reverse complement strand
GGAGCCGGACGGCAGCCCGATTCCCGGCTGGTCGTGGGGCATGGCGTTCACCACCAAGCCGCCGGGCGAGGCCGTCAAGAAGTCCCGGCAGTGGCTGGCCGTCTGCGCAGGCGACCACGAGGCGGCCGGCGGCCAGGCATTCGGCACGTGGGTCGCGGTCTACACGACGTTCCTCAAGCGCACGATGTACGCCAGCCGCAAGCTCGACCCGCCGCTGTCCGAGAGGGATCGTCCACTGCTCGACGGGTCCTACCGCTGGGGGACCGACCGAGCGGCGAACTTCCGCGCCGACAAACTGCGTTGCCTGATGGATGGCTTCGCAAGCGCGATGGGGCTCACGCTCTCACACGAGTTCGGCCACCTGTGCGGCTGCGGCCACGACACGGAGCATCCGACGTCGATCATGAACGTCGTGGCCGGCGCGGGCGCCACGTGGGAGGCCGCGGTCTGGATTCCCAAGCACCAGCGGCACGTGACTTCGACATTGGGCGTCGAAGTCGTGCGGAAGGGACGTTGACCAGGGCATGCGCGCCCTCGCCATGCTTGCCGTGTTGCTCTGTAGCGTGTCGGCTGCGGCCGATGAGCTCCGGCTGAAAAATGGCGAGATCCTGCACGGCTTCGTGCAGGGCAAGAGCGGCGACCTGAGCCCCACGCATCTGCGGGTGCTGGTCCGTCACAAGGAGCGCAAGATCCGCAGCGCGGACGTGGCCGCGTGGTTGCCGGACGGCCGGCCGTTCGAGCGGCAGCAGGAGGCCTCGGCGCCGGGAGCATGGCGTGTGGGCACGGGGCGCCCCCAGGACGCAGCCCAGCGCTGGGGCACAACCCGCAAGCGGGCGGCGAGGGCCGGCGGCTGCACGGCGGCCACCGACGCGGCCGTCAAGCGTGGACTCGACTGGCTCGCGGCGCACCAGGATCCGGACGGCAAGCTCGACGCCGATCGCTTCATGAAGCACGATCCCGAGGATGCGCAGACCGACGGCCCCGGCGGTGGCCATCACGGCGAGCGCAAACCGTGCGGCTACGACGGCGTGACGACCGCGCTCGCCTTGATGGCCTGGTCTGCCGCGGGGAGTACGCCGGTATCGGGGCCGTACAAGGGCAACGTCGATCGCGCCCTCACGTTCTGCGAGGGCGTCGTGAAGCGTGGGCCCGGCAGCGCCTACGGCCTGTGGAACCACGGCTTTTGCACGCAGGCGATCGTGGACTGCTACCTGCTGCGTCCCGATCCGGAGCTGGTGCCCGTGATCGAGCGCGCGGTGCAGGCGATCCTCGCCCTGCAGCGTGACGACGGCGGGTGGAGCTACTACATGGGTATCGGGGACGTGCCCACCACGGGCGTGGCCGCGACGGCCTTGGCGCTCGCCGCGCGGGCAGGCTTCGCCGTGCCGAAGACCGCGGTCGCCGCGGCGCTGAAGTACCTGGACGGGCGCGTCGACGCCGGCAGCGGGCGCAGCGAGTACCACGAGGGAGCGGAGCGCAAGGGCTACACGCCGACGCGCGCCAACGCGGCGGCCGGGCTCACGGCGCGTGCTCTCTTCGGCACGCTGGCCAAGGCAGCGCACCTGGGCAAGCAGATCGGAGCCATCCAGCAGAAGCCGGTCTGGAAGATCCAGTTCAAGGAGGTCAAGACGAAGAGCGGCAAGAAGGTGCGCGCCCAGATTGGCAACCTCTATCCGTACCAGTGGTACTACACGACGCTCGCGCTCTTCGAGCGCGGTGGGGGGACGTGGTCCACGTGGTTCGGCGGCCTCAAGCAGGCGCTGCTCAAGGGCCAGCGCAAGGACGGCAGCTTCAAGGGCTCGTGGGACCCGCTCGGAAACTACAGCAGCAGTGCGGGTCGGGTCTTCGTGACGGGGCTCTGCACGCTCATGCTCCAGGCGCCCTACAGGTATGCTCGTGTCCGATGACGAGGGACCGATGAGCAAGGAACCGATGAGCTGCCCCTCGGACTGGGAAGGCCGCTACCAGGCGGACGACACGCCGTGGAACCTCGGCCGGGCGTCGCCGCACCTCGAGGCGTTGATCGTGTCGATCGCGGAAACCGGACTGCGCGTCCTGGTGCCCGGCGCGGGCCACGGACACGACGCCGTGGCCTGGGCCCGGGCGGGACACGTCGTGACCGCGCTCGATATCGCTCCCAGTGCAGTCGACGCTGGGCGCGAGGTGATGGAGGCCGCCGGCGTCAGCTTCGACTGGCTGCTGGGGGATCTGCTCGCGCTGCCCGAGGATTTCCTGGGCGCTTTCGATCTCGTGTGGGAGCAGACCTGCCTGTGCGCGCTGCCGCCGGAACGGCGTTCCGACTATGCGCGTGCCGTGGCATCCGTGCTGCGTCCGGGCGGGATGTTCCGCGCCCTGCTCTGGGAGCACGGCAAAGACGGCGGTCCGCCGTGGAGCCTCACGGGGGACATCGCTCGCGACGTGCTGGGCGAGCACTTCGAGATCGAGGCGGTCGAGCCCGTGCCCGACTGGATCGACGTGCGCTGGAACGAGTTCGTGGTGACAGGCCGGCGCCTCTAGGCCGCCCTGTTCGTACACCGGCCGCGTCAGCGCCTCTCGTGCCATGCGCGCCAGCGCTCGATGGCTGCAACTCGCTCGCGAGCAGGTCCATGCGGCTGGAAGTCGAATGACTCGCTGGCGAACCTGCGCAGGATGCGATGCGCGTAGTCCCGGGCGAGCGTCCGCGGATGCCGGATGATCTCTTCGTCGCTCGAGAGTGCGTCGAGCAGCGCCGGAAGGCCGGCTTCGTTGCCTTGCCAGAGCAGGGAGCGTGCGGCTTGCACTCGCACACTGATGGACCTGTCACTCAGTGCAGCGATGAGAGCGGCGTGCGCGTCGTCGTCGCGAACGCGGCTGAGGCCGATCGCCGCGAGCCAGCGCTGCACGACGCTCGGGCTCGAGAGCTTGCGGACGAGCACGTCAGAGTCGAGCGTCTCCTGATCGCTCACGCGGTTCGCGATGAATGCCCGCACGCGCGGAGGCCCCTCCTCGGCGAGCCGGAACATCCTGGGCGGGTCGGGCGGCAGGACGATCGGCGGGAACGGATCCCGTGCGAACTCCGGGGGCGGCTTGCGCCACCACCGGAGCCTGCGCAGCAGCTCCCAGGGGCAACGGATCATGCAGCAGTAGAAGGGGCTCTTCATCTCGAGCGCCGCCATCATGGTGTCGAGATGCTCCTTGAGCGTCGTGACGAACGTGGAGCCGGTGTACGCCATGAGGCACTGCGGCTGGTTCGACGCGATCTCAGGCGTGTGCAAGGAGACCGTGTTCCCGTTCTCCATGCGTTCGTACTCGTCTTTGAGCGCCATCATGTGGCCGGCCTCATGCGCCGCGACCACCTCGTCTTCACCGACTTCCCAGCGCGCCGTCAGGTTCTGTAGGCCGATGTCCGTGTTCGAGTACTCGGTCCCACCCGGCAGTTCCCCGTCGGCGTACACGCTCACTTGATGGTAATCCGTCGTCTCGCTGCCGACCGGCATGTCGAACTCGAACTTCACCGTGGCGCAGTTCCAGCGGACGACGCCGGGACCGTTGTTCCACGTCTTGTTCCAGAGCGCGTGGATCGCGGTGCGCCATGTAGCGACCGTGTCCTCGAAGTCCGCGGGCGTCGCGTCATTGTCCCAGAGCGTAGGACTCGAGACATAGTCGAACTCACTCTGCACCCGGACCGTGATCGTGCATAGGCTGCGGGAAGCGGTCGTCGACATCGGATGTCCCCCGTTCCAAGTCCACGATGCAACATAGCAAATGCCACCGTTCGCGGACACCGGCCTGCGGGGGGCTTGCGCCGATACGTGGTGCTGGCCGCGTTGGCGGAGCGTGGGGAGAAACACCGGCGGCCTCCTCCCGCTGTTTCCTGCAGAGCAGGGGTGGAGGTGGCGGCTGGATTCGCAGAGCCGCTGTGAGGTAGGCTGCGCGGTGTTTGACGCCTCGTAGGTTCCAAGGGAGGTCTA